>BEIM01000217.1 GCA_002898995.1 bacterium HR36 | reverse complement strand
AACGAATACCAGCACCGGCGATAACCCCTCGTTCAAGAACCGGAAAAGCGTGAGCGAACCCGGCAGCAAGAAGTAGAGCGCCCGCAGGCCCAGAATGGCAAAAATATTGGAAGTGTACGAGATGAACACAACCTCGGTGACCGCGAAAATCGCCGGGATCGAGTCTAAGGCAAAAAGCAAATCGGTCGTTTCCACCACCAGCAAAACTAGCGGTAGCGGCGTCGCATACCATTTGCCGCCGCGTTTGACCCAGAATCGCTCGCTCTTATACGACTTTTCAATGGGCAAAAACCGCTGCAACAGACGCAGTAACGGGTTGCGTCCAGGATCGATCTCTTCCTCCACGGCGTAAAAAAGCCGAAACGCGGTGTACAACAACAATACGCCAAAGAGATAACTCATCCAGTGAAACATGGTGAGTAATGCGTAGCCCGCTACAATCAGGCTTGCCCGCATCAGGATCGCCCCGACAATTCCCCAGAATAACACCCGATGCTGTAAATGCGGCGGCACCGCAAAATAGCGGAATATCACCAAGAACACGAACAGGTTATCCACGGACAGAGCCTTTTCGATGATGTAACCCGTCAAGTATTCAACCGCCTTCTCCTGGCACAGTTCCTGCGTTGCCTCGGGATGCCACCTGTTGTAACCGAACCAGATGAACCCCGCGAACAGCACTGCCAGAACTACCCACAGCAGGCTCCATAAAGCCGCTTCCAGAAAGCTCGGCACGTGCGCCTTGCGTTGCAGCACCCCCAGATCCAGGGCTAGCAAAAACGCGATCACCGCATGAAACAATAGCAAAACCCAAACGTCGCCCATCGTCCAGGTGTGCAAAGTAGGTTCCGCGGCTAGAGATAGCACGTGCAATGACCTCCGCTGTGACGAATCCGTAAGTTAGGGCGCTGCCACGCGACTCCGTTTTGGGCAAGCCATCGTATTTGGGTATTGTAATCAGGCAATGGCCTAAGTCGAAGGTGTGCTCCTGAGCACGCATAGCCGGCCTATTTCTCAATGCGTTCGCTCTCGTCGGCGACCACAATATAATAAAAAATCTATTACCCAAAGGGAAGAATCGCTCCACGCACGCGCGCGAACCAAGCTCGAGCGTCCGTGTGAATCCTGGACGGGCTCTACCTACACTGTGTGGGAAACGTCATCTAGCGAGAAAGGCACCGTATGCAGGCTAACTCCGCCTCTGGCACCTCGCCGGCCAAGCTGATGGGGCTGACCAAGCGACTGCCGGCCGTTGGCGTCGCGGTCTCACTGGCCTTGCTGGTGTGCAGCGTGTTATCCGCAGGCGTCGGCTTCGGTGAGCCAGCATCGCCATCGCCGCCCACAGCCAAGTTGCAGTTGACTGACGGCGATCGCATCGTGTACTACGGCAACACCTTGCTCGAACGCGACCGCCACTATGGCACGCTGGAAACCATGTTCCGTACGCGGTTTCCTGGTCGGAAGCTGAGTTTCCGCAATCTTGCCTGGCCTGGCGACACCGTCAATGTGCAACTCCGCCCGCTCAATTTCGGCAGCATGGAACGTCATCTCCGTGAGCAGAAACCGACCGTAATCTTTGTTAGTTTCGGCATGAACGAGGCTTATCAAGGAGCCGCAGGCCTTAGCGCCTATCTAGAGGGTTATCGGCGCCAATTAGCTATGTTGCAGCGGCTCCGGGCGCGTGTCATATTGCTGTCTCCTATTCGCCAGGAGCGTCGCGGCCCGCCTTTACCCGACCCGCAAAACTATAACCAAAACGCCGGGCTTTACCACGCAGCTACCCAGAAACTGGCAAACGAGTTGAGGCTAACCTATATAGACCTTTACAATGGCCTGGTTCCCGAGCACAATTCTAAGTTTCCGCTGACCGAGAACGGTATTCACTTGAGCCGATACGGGTATTGGCGGCTCAGTGAAGAAGTAGCCCGCTGTCTGGGACTTTGCCCACGATGGGAGGTGAAACTGGATTTTGCACGCCAGCAACTCTCTTTGGCACAAGGCACCCAGCTAAGCGAGCTGACCTGGTACGCCGATGGCCTAAGTTTCGTGGCATGCGACACCGTCTTACCCAATCCAGCCCCCGACGGTGCCCCGGAAGGCGCAGATGTCGCGGCTGCGCACCGCCGCCTCGTCGTTGTTGGTTTGCCGCCGGGGAATTATCAACTTTATGCGAATAAGCAGCCACTTGTCAAAGCCTCCCACGAGGAATGGGGCCAGGGCGTTATCCTCACCTCCGACCCGACTTATCAGCAAGCGCGGAAGCTGCGCGAAATGATTATCGAAAAAGACCTGCTTTTTTTCCACCGTTGGCGTGCTCATAACGGCGAATATATATATGGCCGGCGTTCCAAGCCTGGCGGCGGCAATGCTGGCAACCCTACCTTTCCCACGGAATTCGCTCAACTCGAGAAATTGCTCCTCGCAAGTGACCAAAGCTTAGACGCGCAGGCGACCCCAAAACCCATTAGTTATAGGCTGCAGCGCGTCCTGCCCTGAAGGCCGTTGCTCATGTTGCGAATAGCTGTCCTATACAACGAGCCGCAAATTCCTAAGGACCATCCCCTGGCGCCTAGCGAATGGGAAATCGAGGAGATCGCGCATCTCGTTGTGCAGGAACTTCGCTGCGAAGGCTGGTGGCCAAAAACCTGGAAAGTTACCCCTGATTTTGGTTGCCTGGAGCGAATTCGCTACCATCGCCCGGACGTTGTTTTCAATCTTTTTGAAGGATTTTATCCTGGCGACGATAGTCAAGCCGTAGTCGTATCGAAACTGGAGGAATTCGGAATACCCTATACGGGCAACAACTCTCGTACCTTACGTTTGACGACCACTAAACACGAAGCCCAGCGGGTGTTACGCTCGGCAGGTTTACCCGTGCCAGAAAGTGTCACCATTACGAGTTGGAAGAATGCCAAGGAAAGCATCCAGAAACTTGCTGAGCGCTGGCCACTAATCGTGAAGCCCGCTACGACGGATGCTAGTGTCGGTATAGATGTGCAAAGCGTAGTTAGCAATCCTCAGGAATTAGAAGCGCGAATCAAGGTCATTCTCGAGCAATATAGTGCAGCGCTGATGGAAGAGTTTTTACCTGGCCGGGAATTCAATGTCAGTGTGATTGAGTTGGGCGAGACTTGCGTGCTGCCCATTTCCGAAATCCAGTTTCGCTGCCGCGAGGAGTACCCTTGGCCTATTGTTACCTATGAAGCAAAATGGTATCCCGGCTCGCTGGCCGATCAATGTACGCAGCCGGTATGCCCCGCAGAGTTGGACATTAGGCTGAGAAATGAGTTGGAGCGTTTGGCTTTGGCGGCATTTCGCGCAACGGAGTGTCGTCAATATGCTCGCATAGACATCCGCTTGGATCGCGAAGGGCAACCACGGATCTTAGAAGTCAACGCTAATCCAGGATATCATCCCGATGCTGGATTCTGCCGATCACTCCGAGAAGCGGGCTGGAGCCATGCCGATTTCACCCGCGCCTTGGTCCGCGATGCGTTGCAGCGTGCCGATTTTCCGAAGGAACGGAGATAAGCTTCCGTCGCGCCAGGAAAGCAGACTGTTCGCTGTGCGGCTTATTGTGTAAGCTAAGAGCGAGGGACGAAAGTTTCCGAAATGACAGGGTAAGAGGACAACCAGGGGTACAGCGATGGGCAAGTACGCGAAACTGACGAGGCGGGAAATGTTGCAACAAGCGGCTACGGCCGGCGTGGCTGGTTGGCTGGGAGGTGTGGGCACATGGACGCCTGCCCAGGCCGACTTGATTCGCTCCGAGAACGAAAAGCCGGGCACCACTTCCTGGATACTAGAGAATACGCGCGTTGACCCCGCTACCAAATATCGTTGCCCCTGGATCGAAGGATACGTCTCGCACACCAGCATACGCGCTGGCGAGAAGCTAACGATTTTCGTCAGCACCAACCCGCCTTCGCCGTTCCTCATTGACATCTATCGCCTGGGCTATTACGGGGGCAAAGGAGGCCGGCATCTGCTGCGGCTGGGGCCATTCAAAGGCGTGGTGCAGCCAGAACCTGCAATTGGTGTAGAACGGCTGCGGGAATGCCAGTGGGAACCGTGCACAACTTTGACCATCCCCAAGGATTGGCCCAGCGGCGTATATCTCGGGAAGTTAACTGCGGAACGCGAAAAGTTGCAGAGTTACATAGTCTTCATTGTCCGCGATGACCGCCGCTGCGATTTTCTTTTCCAATGCAGTGATACTACCTGGTGTGCTTACAACCGCTGGCCGAGCCAATGGTCCCTATACGACGATGGCAAAAAAGTTTGGTATTGGGGGCCAAATGTGCGCGTGAGTTTTAGTCGGCCCTATGGCAAGTATTGTCAGATTTTAAACGCACCATTATCTCAAGGATCAGGGGAGTTTTTATTATGGGAGTTTCCGCTGGCCTACTGGATGGAAAAGGAAGGCTACGATGTTTCGTACATTAGCAACACTGACACGCACCGTGATCCGCAGGGGTTGCTCCGCGCCAAGGCATTTTTGTCAGTCGGCCATGACGAATACTGGTCCCTGGAGATGTTTCGCAACGTGGAAACAGCGATACAGAAAGGATTAAACGTGGCCTTTTTGAGTGGAAATACATGCTACGGCCGCATCGAGTTTTATCCCGATGCCCAGGGTACGCCGTTGCGGGCGTTTGCGCGTGTAGGGGTATTCGGTCCGCTGAGCGAGAACGATTACAAAGGTTTTCCAGAAATGAAACGCTTCAAGTACACCGAGCCGGATGCCCGATTCCTGATGGGTGCGGCTAGCGTTTGGCCGGTTACTGGCGGGGCCGATTGGATTTGCTTAAACGAGAAACACTGGCTGTTTGAAGGAACGGGCATGAAAAACGGTGACGCCATTCCTGGCCTGGTCGGTTGGGAGTGGCACGGCAATCCCGCGCCCATAATTGGTCTAGAAATCGTGGCACGTGGCAAACTTATTAGCCGCAAAAGCGAGGGCGAATACACGGCAACGATTTACCCAGGCGCGAAAGGGAATCTAGTTTTCAACGCGGCGACCATCTGGTGGGCGCAGGGTCTCAGTTCCCCGCCGGGCCATCTTCTGCCATCCGCGCATGGTGCGAAGCCTCAGGGGCCGGATCCGCGCGTGCAGCGGATCACGCGCAATTTATTCGAGCGTTACCGCCGGTCGCCGTATCCCGCAGCCACTTAGCGTCTCCGTTCCGCGCAGGCGGATCAATACGATTCGGGAGCCTGTGTGGGGTCGGCGTCGGCCAGCTGCCAGCCCGCGGTTAGGGCGGGGGCGCGCCCTTGGCGCAAATGCCAAGCTAGTCGGGCTAGCATCCAGGCGACAGTAGATTCCGCTCCCTGGTTGCGATTGACCCGGCCGGGCTGCAAACCATCGCAACAGCCGCCAGTTTCGGCGTCGTACAACGCTGCGCCGAGATCGTTCCTTCCGAGGAACCATTCCAAAGCGCGGGCCGCCTGCACTCGCCAAATACTTTCTCCCGTCAATTCTTCTGCAGCCAAACATGCCGTAACCATAGCCTGTGCCTCGATGGGTTGCTGGTCAAAGCGGGCGGGCGCTTCGCCTCGCCGATACCAACCCTGGCATCCAATGGGAGCGAAATGCCCTTCGGGAGCAGTTTGCACTTGCGCCAGCCAGCGAAGCGATTCTAAACCTACCTGCAGACAGTCTGAGCGGTTCAGAATGGCCGCCGCTGCCAATAGCCCGTGCGGCAAGACCGCGTTGTCGTAGCTGACGATGTCCTCGAACCAGGGCCAATTAGCATCGGCACAGCGGGCGTACAACTCCAAGAGCCTGTTTGCCAGTTGGCTGGCGAGTTGCCGGGCGGTCAAATGGCGTGGAAAAGCGCGGAGGTATTCGCGCAGTCCCAGTAACGCCAAGGCCCAGGCACGCGGGCTGCGAAAGTGCGCTGCGGCCGGCAACGCCCGCTGCCACAGTGCCCAGGCCGCCTGCCGCCAGTGTGCTCGCGTGGCTCGCCCAATCACCGTGCCCAGAGCCCATAATGCCCGGCCATGGGCATCCTCGGAATGGTCGTGGTCGAGCCAGCGCCGGTCGTAACGCAAAACATTGCGAAAGCGCCCGCGTCTCGCATCGAAAGCCCAAGTTAAGAACGCGAGATAGCGTTCGCCCAAGGGGCTTTCTTCGCCTGGCTCGCCGCGCCATTCCTCATGCCAGACGCAAGCGACCAAAGCGCGGGCATTGTCGTCAGTGGTGTAGCCGGCTTCGTATAGCGCTACGTTGTAGCGAGCGTGTTGCAGCAAACCAGTATCATCCGTCAGCCGACGCACATGATCCCACCGCACAGCTGGCCAAGTCTGCGATCGTTCCAAAAGAACAGAAGG
>BEIM01000216.1 GCA_002898995.1 bacterium HR36 | reverse complement strand
TGGCTGCGCAGTGTGGAAGCGGCAAGCCAACTTCGCCAGGCCGATCGCGCAGTGCGCCGGGCTTATCTGTTACTTTTACTCGGAAGTGCTGGCCTGCTTTTGCGCTGCTTGGCGGATTTATGGCTGGTGCGGCGGCAACCCTTCCAAGCCAACCTGACCACCGAAGGGCTGGTGTGGCTGGCGGTAACGCTGCTACTGGTTTTTGCGGTAACCACTGCCTTGCCCGCATTTGAGTCGTCCCGGCCTGGAGAAACGGGGAGCGTGCTCATCGAACGCGCTCCGCAGGTGTTAGCCAACCAACCCGTAATCGAGCGACTCTTCGATGTGCAACGCCTCTTGGCAGGCCTCAATGTCGCTTGTCATCTGATCACTGTGCTGGGATTGTTCTGGATTGGCTATCGTCATTTCGGCAAAGCAATGCTAGGCGCCTCGGCTGCGCTGCTGTATTTGCTGTTGCCGTATTCTGCTTACCAGGCTCGGGATTTATTGCATATAGCGCCGGCGGCGATCCTGGTAAGTATGGTTGCCGCCCATCGCTTGCCGTCGGTGGTGGGATTTCTCCTGGGGCTGGGTTGCGCTTTGGTGAATTTCCCGATTTTCCTGGCGCCGCTGTGGATGAGCTATTATTACGGTAAAGGATTGGGCAGGTGCTTGTTGGGAGTCGGGCTGGCGATCGCCTTGGTAGCGGGGATTTTGTGGTCTGGAGGGACGCTGTGGCAGGAATGGCAAACAGTCTTGAACTGGCCGGACTGGCGCGCCTGGGACGTTTCACGTCGGCCGACGGGCGAGGGCCTCTGGTCAGGCTTAGAGCTCCACTACGCTTATCGTGTGCCCTTGTTCGTCGCCTATCTGGTGTTGGTGGTGGCCAGCGTCTTCTGGCCGCGGGAGAAGACCCTTGGTCACCTCATTCCGCTTATGGCTGCGTTGACCGTTGGGGTGCAATTCTGGTACGGCCGCGCCGGAGGCACCTATGTGCTCTGGTATGCGCCTTTGCTGATTTTGGTCATCCTACGGCCCAATTTCCGCGATTTGGCAGAACGTCCGATGCCAAGCTGGCGGGAACGTATACGGGACTGGTGGCAACGTCTCGCTAGCCGCGGGACTGCCACACCTGCTCCTCCAGAAGCCAGCGGCACGAGCAAGGTCTAAGGGGGGGACGAAATCGTCATGCACCGGCAGGCGTTCCTCCAGCAATTGGATAAAAGTGGCTTGCTGCTCCTGCCGGCCTTGCACGAGCGACTGCGCCAAGCCGACGTCCGTCATTTAGATGGGCTCGAACTGGCTCGCGTGCTGGTTCGAGAAAGGTACCTGACTCCGTTGCAGGCCAACTATGTGCTGACGGGACGGGGCGAGCAGTTGCGTTTGGGACCTTATGTGTTATGCGCGCGTCTGGGGCACGGAGGCATGTCGCGGGTTTATAAGGCGCAGCACCTGGCCACAGGAATGGAAGTCGCCTTGAAAATCCTCGATGACCGCCACGCCCAGAACCCCGTGGCTCTGGCCCGATTTCGCCGGGAAATTGCCGCACTCCGTCAGCTGGAGCATCCCAATATTGTCCGCGCCCTCGATGCCGCCGAGCACAACGGGCAACTTTACCTCGTGCTGGAGTACGTGGAAGGCATAGACCTGTTGCGGCTAGTTAAGAAAGTAGGCGCGTTGCCCGTCCATCTGGCAGCATATTGCATTTACCAGGCGGCCCTCGGCCTGCATCATGCCCACGAGCACGGGATTATCCATCGAGACCTGAAACCGTCAAACATTCTGCTGGAGATTGTACGGCGAGAAGACACCTCGGCGGCCACACAGCGGTTGACCTACGGCCGGGTCAAGATACTCGATTTGGGTCTCGCCCGCTACGATGCCATGCGGCATCGGGAATCCACGCAAATCACGCGGCTGCATGCCATTATGGGGACGCCCGACTACATGTCCCCTGAACAAGCCCGCGATAGCCATAATGCCGATGCACGTTCGGACATCTACAGTTTGGGAGCGACACTCTACTTTTGCCTCGCGGGACACCCGCCCTTTCCTGAAGGGACGCCCCTGGAAAAACTGATGCGTCATCAAAACGAGGAGCCCGTGTCCTTATCTCGGCTGCGCCCTGATTTGCCAGCAGAGTTGGTGGAACTGGTTCACCGCATGCTGGCAAAAGATCCACCGCAGCGTCCGCAGTCCGCCCGGGAGGTTGCCCGTTCCTTACAACGTTGGCACAAACCTCCGCGTGTCTCCGTGGTTAGTCAGGAGCCTGTGCGGGCACAGCCATCTGAAATCCCCGAAGCTGTCTTGCTTGCCGACGTGCAGGCAGAAAGACCCCACACTGCCGAACGTGCACCGAGTCAGCCAGTGTCAGAACGTAATCAGCCTGCTCGTTCTTCGGCAGCACCGCCGGTCGCCGCTTCCGAACAAGCCTCCACCCAGATCTCCTTATTTTTCATTCCCGCTGGGGAAGGCGTAGCCCTGGCCGAAGCTGCGGGCATCCGCCGCCGCGATCGGTTCGGGGGTTGGAGCGTCTGGATTTGGATCCTTGTCTTGCTGGCTGCATTGAATCTCGGTCTGATTTGTTTGCTGGTGGTGAGGAACCTATGGCGGCAGTAATCGGCAGTTGACAAGCTCGGCAATGGGCCCTTCCGCGCTATCAGGACAGGTAAAGCAAGTCCACCTGCTGGTCGCTGGGCTTGCTCGCATCGTACCAGGCCACGGAATTATCCGCGAGCCGACCCGGGTTAATCACCAGAGTCTTGGCGACGCGTTGCCAGCCACGGTGTTCGGTAGCACCCCCTACCAGGCACAGCGTCGGATGGTAGCTATCGAGAAATTCTCCCACGATCGGATTGCCCGCATTGCCACCTAACTGACCTGTGGGCGGTTGACTGAGCACCAAGATCTTCCGCGACTGGTCCGATTCCCATAACTTCCGCAGATAGTACTCGGCGAGATTGCGCGATATGCGGACACGAGTTTCGGAAAGCTCCTCGTGCTCGGTGATTGCACCGCCCACGCCGCACAACGCCACGTCGGTATCCTCTAGCAACGTCGCGTGGATGAGATGAAGCTTAGGGTGTTCCCCTTCCTCGTACATACCCAGGCGCAGGAAATGCCGTAAGGGAGCATCCGCTGGTCCTGGAAGCACGGCGGTCAGCACCCCGCCCTCGGCTATACTGCCGATAGCATCGAAGAAGTTCTCCCATAGCCGTAATAATTCTCCTTCGTTACTGCGATCCCGTAATGCCTCGTCCACCACGCCGCCAGTGAACACGACCGCATCCGCATGAAGCTCTTTCGCCGCTTTCTTAAGCAGGTCAATCTTTTCCAGTTGCCCGCTGATTTGGCCAGTTACCAGAAGTCTTCTCATGGCGTTTCCTCCTTGTCGCTAAATTCGCACTGTGACCAGTTGGGTCAGGCAGGTGAGGAAAATTTCGCCGCCCTGCCAGCCCGACTGCGCGACGGCGATCCTAGTAGCGTAACAAGGCCGCAATGCCGTCGCATTCGTCGAGAGCCGGATGATCCCAGTAGCGCACGTGTGCGGACTGGGCAAGCGTTTCGCGAACGGCTTCTTCGTACACGTCGGACAGATGTGTCATGGTACCGCCACATTCAATACATGGCCCGCCACTGAGGTGAAGGCGCCCACACTGCGAACAAATGTGGCCGTGGTAGTGCGTCTTGGGTTTGACTAGTAAATGCCAGATGCGCCGTTGCCACAGCGCCCGAAATACCTGTTCCGGGCCTCGGGCTTGCTGGGCAGGCGGTGCCTCGTTCAGCTGCTGCCACAATCGCGCCGCCTGCTGCTGCAACAGCCGACTTTCTTCCTGCTCGAATCGCTCACGCACTTCCATCTGCGGCGTGTGCACCGAAATCTCCCAGCGCGCCACGATCAAGTCCTTCAGATAACGGTGCAAATGCCATTCGAATTGCGGCAGCACCTCCCGCAAACCTCCGATAATCAAGTGGCGGAACGGTTCTTGTTCCCATAGCCGTAACGCACAGTACGCCACCCAGTCGAAGTGGTGATGAAAATGCTCGACCTGTTTACGACGAAATTGCAGTTCCCCGAACGCATCCGGAATGCGGATCTTGGGCGGAACCTCATCAAAGAGGTAACTGACCTCTTCCACTTCGCCGAGATAGCCGAGGAAGAGTTTGGCTTCGTCTTTATCCACCAGGACGATGCCGAAGAGGTCTGACTGGTCGAGGGCCTGGCGCAACGGCCAGAGGACAAATCGCTCTTCGAGAAAATATTGATGGCGCAGCGGCCAGGGAAGCGGGAAGGCAAACGCCACCTCTGCCTGGGACGCAATAAAACTAGCCAAACCGCGCATGCCACGGCGTCCGGCAGAGAGGTAGGCCAGCTCTTGCAGCAATTCGGTTTCGCGGAGCAAGCGCTGCCGTTCGCCGTTGCTAATGGCCAACGTCCGAATATGCTCCCGCAGTTGATTCAAGGCATTCTTAGCCGCTATCCGCACGCCTTCGATATCGCCCCAGCGCTGCGGATCGACATCCAGGTACACGCTCAAGACCCGCTCCTGCGACCGATGCAAAGCTTCCAGTTGTCGCAAGGCGCGCTGCGTCAGGACACCTGGATATAGCTCGATGCGCTGCAGCATGCTGCGCTCCTATTGAGAGCTGGGCGAGATAGCCTTCAGGGGAGTAGCCGAGCTATCAGCTCGATCAGACCACCCAGAACCAAAATCGGGCTGAGAATGACCGCTACCGCCAGCAGCAAACCCACAATCGCCAGCACCAGATGGCCAGCGATACCAAAAGCGGCCCAGAACAGGCCGCGCCCGAACTCTGCCAACCGCTTCCACCAGGGAACCTGCTGGTTAGAAACAGTTGTTGCTTCGATACTGGCCAGGTTCACAGAGGGGGTAGCTGCTGTCATATCTGCCTCCCTGTCCCGCACTCGCCAAAAGCTCTGCCCTCTCCCAGGGAACCGGCAGCGAGCTTCCATGCTCGGCTTCCCTGCCGCGAACAGCGATCCGTGCGACCTCCGTGATACTGCTGGCCAATTCCGGGGGATAACGTCGCCTGTTCGGACGTTAGCAGTCAAGAGACGTCACCTCGCGAAGTCGCGAGCCGCTCACGAGCTCTTGACGGGCACTTTGCGCCCAGAGGCTTCTGGGTGTTTGCCAATGCGAATTTCCAGCACCCCGTTATGGTACTTGGCTTCCACCCGGTTCGCGTCAATGGCATTGGGCAAGGTCAGCGTGCGATGCAGGCAGCGATAGGTCACCTCTTCGACGGCCTTGCCCTTGGCTTGCTTCTTTTGCTCTGCCTTTTTCTCCCCGCGGATCACTAGGCGATTGCCGCTTAGCTGCAAGTCGAATTCTTCCGGCTCAAAGCCCGGGGCATCCACACGCACGACGTATTCTTTGTCGGTCTCGCTCAGGTCGAGACCGCCCCAGGCCAAGCCCTCTTCGGCCAACTCGGGCCAGCGACTGAAGACACGATCCAGCAGTCGGTCGAATTCTTCTCGAATGCGTGCCAGGGGATACCAGAATCGCTCCTCTGCCTCAGTCCGGACGGGCACTTTCGCCTCCTTCCTGCGCCAGGGTAGTAAGCTGAACATAGCTGTATCCTCCTTGCTGATTTCTGGGGTGTTGAGGTTTGTCCTTGCTTGGTTATAGAGCCGCGCTGCGACCAAATGCCACAAAGAGCGCAAGAGGCGGATTGGACTTATTCCGCTTTGACGGCAATACGTTTGGGTTTGATCGCCTCATGTTTTGGCAAGTGCAGCACCAATACGCCTTGCTTGAGTTCGGCGCTTATTTTATCGCTATCAATCTCCTCCCCAATGGTGAAAGTGCGGTAAAAGTCGCCGACTCCGTACTCCCGAAGCAGGAACTCGCCTTTCTCAAGCCGGGGCTGCACTTTGCCGTGCAAGGTCAGCTCGCCATTCTCGTAGCGAATATCCAAGTCTTCCGGGCGCACGCCCGGCAAATCCGCGTACAACACCAGTTCATCTGCGGTTTCCACCACATCGACTCGCGGCGAATAGGTTACGGTCCGCACAGGCTCGGCAGTCGTGATCTCGCCACGATGTTCCTTTTTTGCGATGTTGGCCATGGCTCTCCTCCTTTCTGGTTAGTAGCTTGCCTGTCCTGAATGGCCGGCGCGGATTAGCTAGCCTGGACGGTGATCTTCTTGGGTCGAGCTTCGGGGCACTTTGGCATGACAATGGTCAGCACCCCATGCTGCAGCCGTGCCTCTACCTTGTCAGCGTCTACGTCCACGGGCAGCGTGATAATGCGATGGAAAGAGCCAAACGGGCGCTCCTGCCGCAGCCATGTCCCTTTCTCCACCTGCGGCGCCTTGCGCTCGCCCTTGATCGTCAACTGGTT
>BEIM01000215.1 GCA_002898995.1 bacterium HR36 | reverse complement strand
ACCGTGTGGCCTCTAAGTGGTGTTCAAATAGATGGTATGGCTCCTACGATCAGCAACCTAGGCAAGCCAGCAGATGGTACCTATCCGGCTAACAAGCGGCTCGATTTCCGCATTTTCTTCGATAGCCCGATTAATGTTTCTGGCGGGGTCCCAAGCCTCCTGATTCGTGTTGGTAACCAGTTACGTGAAGCCCGCTATCTCTGGGGCAGCGGTGGGAATTACTTAGTATTCGGCTATCGCCTGCAAGAAGGGGAAACTGACACTGACGGGATAGAGGTTTTGAACACTTTCCTGCTCAACGGTGCGTCAATCCAGGATACTGCTGGGAACGACGCTAATCTCACTTTCACTGCACCTAACACCAGCGGAGTTAAGGTAGATGCGGTTCGGCCGCGTATTGAGGAAATCCAGGTTCCCAATCCAGGACAGTACAACACTGGTGATGAACTAACGTTTACGGTGCGCTTTAGCAAAGCGGTAAATGTTAGCTTCACCAACGGCAATAAACCATTCCTGCGCTTGCTGATTGGCAGTCGGGTGCGCAAGGCCGAATATGTCTCTGGTAGCGGTACTAATCAACTTGTCTTCCGTTACGTTGTTCAGGAAGAGGACCAGGATATAGACGGCATCAATATTCTCACGCCCTTAGCGCGCCCGCGCAACACCTTGCAGTCTTCCCTGAGAGATGTGACTGGTAACCAGATCATCGCCGACTTTACGCCACCGGTTACAACGGGCATCCGCATTCGCGGTGGCTCGGACGAGAGCTAGCGTCTCCTTCGCCAACCTAGCCTTATTCGGAGGGGGTTGCACGATCCAGAGGCCAGGTGATTAATATTACCTCGTCTGATTTGGCAGTGCGCAATTGGACTTCCCCCGCTAGCGCTGGGAGCAGTGCAGCATGTTTTGCCGGGATAGTTATGTTAGTCTCGCCCTGAGTCAAATTCGCGCTGGAATGGAGAGGCACTATAATGGCCGGGGCGGCCACCGTTTGCTGCGCGGCAACATTCAAGCGATACAGTGTGAAGAACGGAGTGTTGACTAACAGTTCGCAGTCGGAGTTCAAGCGGACTGGCGTTTGCAGGCCAGCTTCAGGAGTATGTTCGCGCAATACTGCCAGTGCAGCTTCTATATGTAACGGGCGGGGTTTACCTTGGGGATCTAATCGCCCCCAGTCATAAAGGCGAAAGGTGGCATCGCTAGTTTGCTGCACTTCCAGCACACTCACGCCAGCCCCAAGGGCATGCACCGTTCCCGCCGGAACGTAATAACACTCACCGATCCGGGGAAAGTAAGTATTCAAACATAAAGGCAGTGCATCCAGCGCAAGCTCACGTGTTAAGACCTCCTTCGTAATGCCAGGACGTAAACCGAGATAGATTTTGCCTTCCGCCGTTGTGTCGAGAACTAACCATGCTTCGGTTTTCCCGCCTTGTTGGGGCGCCCAGTGCTGTGCACTTGCATCGTCGGGATGAACCTGTACCGAAAGATTTTCACGGGCGTCTATAATCTTAATCAATAACGGAAACCGAGGAGCTAAGTATCCCGCTACGGCCTTCGGCCACCGCGCCATCAGTGTGCGCAAAGTCTGACTTGTATCGGGGGCATTAAGGATACGGCTGGTGTGTAAATGGTGGTCGCTAACTAACCAGGCTTCCCCAATAGGTTGGCCTGGTTCGGATAACCCAAGCCAGTGTGGCAGTCGGTTGCCACCCCATGGCATGGGGCGCAAATAAGGTTCCAACAACAACGGTTGCATTAGCCATTCGGGTGGGCTGGTAGTGTTGGTTATGCCCGGCATCTATAGTCTCCCGAACATTGGCTTGTTCCATAAAGGGCTATGTCGGCCTGCGTGTGTTAGCATGATGGAGGGTGCTGGATAGCACTTAGTAATGTTGGCCGTCGAGGAACCTAACAACATGTGCAGGCGATCAGGTTATGAAGCGTTGATTCAGAGTAAAGGGGCAATCCATCAGCGGCGAAGTTGGCTGAGACGCTAGTTAGCGCCATTGCATTTCGTCGGCGAAGGGATGGATCGGGCCAGGCACCTTCGGCTTAGGCAGGGATTTGAGAATGGCCTCGGCGAGAATGAGGTCGGCTTTGGTGGTGATCTTGATGTTGGTAGGGGCTCCTTCCACTATGTGGACTGGGTAACCGGCTGCCTCGACCAGTTGGGCATCATCGGTGACGTCGCTGGTGAGTTTGTCGCGCTGGGCATAGGCAGCCAGCAACCAATCTTTGCGAAAGACCTGCGGGGTCTGGGCCAACCACAACCCTTCTCGGGAAAGCGTGGCTTGGATGCGCTGGTTCTTGTCCACCTTTTTGAGGGTATCGGACACTGGGATCGCCAAGATAGCAGCGCCATGCTGGTGCGCCGCGTTGAAGACGGCATCTATCAGTTCGGGGGTAACGCAAGGGCGGACCGCGTCATGAACGGCCACGTAATCAGCCTCGTCCTTGACTTTTTGCAATGCGTTGGCCACGGAGTCAGCACGAGTGGCACCGCCTTCGGCCACGGTGACGTTCATGAAAGCCAGATTGGCGGTGAAGCGGCGTAGGAACTTTTCGCGGTCTTCCGGGGCGATGGCGATGATGAACTGGCAGACGTCCGCGCGCGGAATGAACAATTCTGCAGCGCGAATCCAAACGGCCCGACCATCCAGCGTGGCGAAGGGTTTTTTCTCGCGATCTTTGAAGCGCGTGGACTTGCCTGCTGCGGGTACAATCACAGCGAAACGGGGCATAGTGCTCTCCTTATCTTCTCCAGGTGACTCCGGGCCAGGCTCCACCGAGCTCGTCTCTAAGCATTCTAGGCAGAGCGGGCGATAATCCCAGTCACCAGGAATGGAGGCATCCAAAAGCAACTGGTCTTGCCAAGAGCGGAAAATTCGTTCTGATCGGCAGGCTGGAGGTCCATAAAGGCAGCGCGACAACTTTCGGCTTAGGCAGTAAGGAGGTATGAGCATTCGCAGGAACTACGCCTGAAAAACAAACCGATTCCTGGAGAAAAAGTCATGGACCGAAATGGTCTACGCCGGGAACTGCTGGAGCTGCTTTATCAGGACACTGGGCAGCGCTACGAACACCTGGAAGATTGTGTCACACTGCGGGAAGGCCTGGGGCTGGACTCGGTTGACCTGGTAAGCCTGGTGATGCAAATTGAAAGCCGCTACCAGATTCGTCTGGACAGCAAAGAACTCCAAAGCGTGGAAAAAGTCGGCGATTTGTTGGATCTACTTGAACGCAAAGTGGTAGCTAGCCCAGCAGCTCGAGCGGCATAAGCGGGGTGGGGTGCCGTGTCGAGAAACGCTAACGACAAGCTAGCGGAAACCGGGATGGAACTTTCCATAGGGATTGTGGGCGGGCAGAGTGGTGCTTTTCGGCGTGCGGACTTGCAACGGCTGCGCACGGAGTTGCGACTGCAGGACGGCCAAGCCTTACCTCATGCGTTTGTTCGCCATGCGGAGGATCAAACCATTGCGGCGCTGGCGGTGGCCTTGCAGACATTGAGGAGTCTGCCGGAACCGTTACCGCAGGCGGATCGATGGGGCGTGCTGGCGGCCCCCGAATACTTTGGGCGAGAAGCTACCTTCGGATCATTGCGGCGTTATAGTCAGGAAGGGCCTTCGGCGATCTCGCCGCATCTGATTCCCAATCACTGCCTGCACTCCCTGGCGGGTTCGCTCAGTGTGTTACTCGGCTGCCATGGGCCGAATTATGGCGTGGGTGGAGGGCCGAACCAATTCGCGGAATTGCTGTGGGCTGGGTTGTGTGAGACAGCACAAGGCCCAGCACCAGGGTATTGGCTGGTAGCCACGGGTTGGCGTCAGGTGGCCGAAGATTTCTGGCCAGCCACGGCGGAGTCCGATATCTGTCTGGCATTGGCCTTGGCCGTCTGCCGTGCGCAAGATTGCACCTGCAAATGCCTGGCGACCTTAAGCTGGCGGCCTTGGCCCACTTTGTTTGACCCGGAACGTTCGCTCTGTGAGACGGTAAGTTTGGACACGTTCATTCGCGCTTTTCACCAAGCCCCGGGCGGCTCGTCTTGCGAGGAGGAAGGGGCCGTTACTCGCTGGTACATTCAAGAAGTGGGTGTGCTGGAGTTTCGGCGAACTGCCCGGGGCTTCGATCAGGAAACAGGCTCCGCAGTACGCGAGGTAGCTGCATGAACGGCAGCAATGGCGTTTGGATCACAGGCGTAGGCTTGGCGTCCCCCTTAGGCTATGACCTGGCCCAGTTTACAGAGAGTTTACTGGCGGGTCGGTGTGCTATCCAGCGTGTCACGAAAATGCAGATCGAGGGACATCCCAGTCAAATTGCTGCCGAACTAAAGCATATCCCGCGACCCACGGAGCTGGACGAGACTTTTTGGCAGAGTTGTGCTCCGCTGGAGCAGTTAGCCCTGTGGTGTGTGGTGCGAGCGTTGCAGGAAGCGGATTTGTGGCGGCAACGCGAAGCAATCCGGATCGGGGTGGTGCTAGGCTTAGGGGCGGAGTGGCCCTATTTCTGGGAGCGTGCATGGTTTGCTTGGGAACATGAACGCATCGCGCCGCATCGGCCAGCTGCGCTCGTTGTCCAGAGACAAAACGCCCGCATCCCTCAAGCGCCTCTGGTGCATCGAATTTGCGACCGATTAGGGATTCGCGGTCCTCGGCTGACCGTGGCAGCAGCGTGTGCCAGCGGTAATTATGCTCTGGGATTGGCTCGCCAATGGATCCGCAGCGCCCGAGTAGAGGTGTGTCTGGCTGGGGGATGCGACCTGCCGGTCACACCGCTAAGCATGTCGTGCTTCGGGAACCTGCGGGCTTTGTCGCGGCGCAATGATAATCCGCAAGGCGCCTGCCGCCCCTTTGATCGGCAGCGAGACGGTTTTGTCATGGGGGAGGGCGGGGCGGTATTCGTGCTCGAATCGGAACAGCACGCGCGGCGGCGCGGCGCAGCGCCATTGGCGGCCATTGTGGGGTTTGGCGCGTCCAGTGACGCCAGCCACCTCGTTATTCCCAGCAACGATCCACACCCTACTGCCGAAGCGTTGCGGCGTGCTTTGGCCGACGCTCGCATAGCTCCTGACGAAATTGATTACCTCAACGCACACGCCCCGGGAACGCCTGCTGGGGATCGGTGCGAGGCGCGGGTGATCCAGCTGGTTTTCCAGGAAGCGGCCAAACGAGTGCCCGTTAGCTCGACGAAGAGCATGACAGGACATGGGGTCACGGCGGCTTCGGCACTGGAGGCGGCCGTCTGTATTGGTGCGCTCCGTGCGCAAGCTATTCCGCCCACCATTAACTTGGAAGACCCTGATCCGGAATGCGATTTATGCCACGTGCCACGACAAGCACGCCCAGCCAAGTTGCGAATTGTCGCTTCCAACTCGTTCGGTTTCGGGGGGAATAACACGATGTTGATTTTGCGACGGGTAGCCTGACTTTCTGCCTGGCCGCGATAAAACAACCGGCGGCCATGACCTGGGAGTGGGCGCAACCCTGGGCGCTGGCAGGATTGGCACTCGTGCCTGTGTGGTGGCTCGTGAGGCAGCGGAAACGGGGCCGGCCTGCGCTACTCCACCCACTGGTGCGATACGTTTCCTCTCCGTTTGCTTGGCGTTACTCCTGGCGGATTGTCGTGGGCGAAGCGCTGTGGGTGCTGGTTGCGGTGATCTTAGTCTTGGCTCTGGCCCGGCCGCGTTGGCCCGATCCCGCAGCACGGGTGTCCAGCCGAGCATTGGCATGGATGTTGGTAGTGGACATAAGCGGCAGCATGGCCGAACGCGATTATCCCGTGGACGGAACTCTTGAAACCCGTTGGCAAGTTGCTCAGCGTATTCTTCGTTCGCTAGTGGTCGGGGATCAGGATCCGTTTGTCGGGCGCCAGGACGACTTGATCGGGCTAGTCACATTCGCGGTGTTCGTACAGGATTTGGCGCCGCCGACTAGGAATCATGCCGCCATTCGCACGCTCCTGGAACAGGCAGCCCCTGTTAGCGCACCGCCGGAATCGGCCACCAATATCGGCGATGCACTCATTGTGGCGTTGCACCTCCTGGAACGCACCCAGGCACCAAGCCGACGTATCTTGCTGATTAGTGATGGGGAGCACAACGTGCCTGCGGAGATCCTTCCAGGTGCTCGCCATCCTTTCGAGGCGGCACAGCTGGCACGAGCGCTGCAAATTCCGCTTGACACCGTTCGCATTGGGCCACCGCCCGAAGCGCTGTCCGATTCTCGTTTGCGTCGAGACGCCGAAATCGGACGCGAGACCATGCGACAACTGGCGGCGTTGACAGGCGGCGTAGCGCTCGACGCCCCCGATACCGATTCCCTGCTAAAGACACTAGCCGAATGGGACAGGCTTTCG
>BEIM01000214.1 GCA_002898995.1 bacterium HR36 | reverse complement strand
GCTGGAGCCTTCGTCGGCCTACGCGCTGCGGCAACTCGCCAAGCCCGGCTTGGCTTGCTACATTGGTAACGAATTGCGGCTGCTCCCTTGCAAGCAGCTTCTTATCCGCAGGAGAATTTCCCGCATGCCCTTGGGCTATCTTTGTCTGGTGCTGCATGCTCACTTGCCCTTTGTCCGCCATCCCGAATTCGAGGATTGCCTCGAAGAGGACTGGCTCTACGAAGCCATCACCGAAACTTATATCCCGCTTTTGGACATGATGGAAGGCCTGGAGCGTGACGGGGTGGATTGGCGGCTGACGCTGTCTATTTCCCCGACGCTCGCCGCCATGCTGAGCGATCCCCTGCTGCAATTGCGTTACTTGCGCCATCTCGATAATCTGATTGCCCTGGCCCGCAAGGAACTCGACCGCACTCGCTGGCAGCCCGAATTTCACGTGTTAGCCCGCATGTATCTGGAGCGCTTCGTACATTGCCGCGAGGTGTTCGCTGGCCAGTACGGCAACAATCTCCTCCAAGGATTTCGCCGCTTTTTCGAGACGGGGAAACTGGAGCTGATCACCGTCGCCGCCACCCACGGATTTTTGCCGCTGATGACCGTCAACTGGGACGCCGTCCGCGCCCAGATCGAACTGGGTTGCCGGGAATTTGCTCGCCACTTTGGCCGGCGGCCGCGCGGCATCTGGCTGCCCGAGTGCGGCTACGCCCCAGGCATCGAACGCTATCTCGAGCAAGCCGGCCTCCGCTATTTCTTCCTCGATACCCACGGCGTGCTCTTTGCCGATCCCCGACCGCGGTTCGGTGTCTATTCTCCCATTCTTTGCCCCGGCACGAACGTCGCCGCTCTCGGCCGGGATACCGAATCTTCTAAGCAAGTCTGGAGCGCTATCGAGGGTTATCCCGGCGACTATAATTATCGCGAGTTTTATCGCGATGTCGGTTTCGATCTCGATTATGACTATATTCGCCCCCACTTGCATAGCATCGGCATCCGTCATAATCTCGGCATCAAGTACTATAAAATCACCGGACCCACCGATCATAAGCTCCCCTATGTCCGGGAAGCCGCCCTGGAAAAAGCCGCGGAACACGCCGGCAATTTTATGTTCAATCGCGAGAAACAGGTGGAATGGCTCCATAGCATCATGGGAGGACGCCCACCTTTGGTCGTCGCTCCTTACGATGCCGAGCTTTTCGGACATTGGTGGTTTGAAGGCCCCGAATGGCTTAATTTCCTGCTCCGCAAAATTTGCTACGACCAGCAAACTATCAAGACCATCACCGTCCCCGAATACTTAGAATTGCAGCCCCGCTTGCAGATCTGCCAGCCCTCCTTCTCCAGCTGGGGCTATAAAGGATATTGCGAGGTCTGGCTCGAAGGATCTAACGACTGGATCTATCCGCACCTGCATATCATGGCCGATCGCATGGTCGAACTGGCACGTCAATTTCCCCACGCTTCCGGTATCCAGCAACGCGCCCTGAATCAGATGGCCCGTGAGTTGTTATTGGCGCAATCCAGCGATTGGGCTTTTATTATGAAAACGGGTACCATGGTGGCGTATGCCCGGGAGCGCACCCGCGTCCATATCCTCAATTTCAATGCCCTTTATGAGCAGGTGAAAAACCACGCCGTTGATGAAGAGTGGCTTGCGAAACTCGAAGTCCGGCACAACCTTTTTCCGACATTAGATTATCGCGTGTACGCCGGCCAGTAACCTATTCCCGACAAATGCGCCCCGCGGGTGAACCCCACGCGGAACCTATACACCTCTGCTACTCCGACGCTTAACATCGAGCTGGAATTCTCTTGCCTCGCGCATCTTAGTGTTTGGCCAAAAGTGGCGGCTGCACTGAGCTAGGTCCTGAACCCCGCTGCCACATTAAGTGCCCTATCCAGCCGATATAATAGTGTCCTAACGAATGCGCTAACGCCGGCAGCGCCTCGAGCTAGACACCTAGTCGCTGTGCTTGCGCGGCAATGGTGGCGCCATCCTCAAGAGGTGGATGATGCGGGCGGTGATTCAGCGGGTAAGTCGTGCGGAAGTTCGTGTGGCCAGTCGCAAACTCGGTGCCATCGGCCGGGGATTAGTGGTCTTATTAGGGGTTGGACCGCAAGACACCGAGCGGGATGCCGACCGACTGGCCGAAAAGATTGTCGCCCTGCGTATCCATGAGGATGCCTCGGGAAAGATGAATTTAGACTTGTTGCAAGTAGGCGGCGGGATGTTAGTGGTGAGCCAATTTACACTTTACGCCGATTGCCGCAAAGGTCGGCGCCCCAGTTTTACTCTCGCCGCACCACCAGCGCAGGCGAAACGGCTTTATGAACGTTTTGTCGCCTCGGCCCGCGCCTTAGGGGTCGTTGTGGAAACGGGCGAATTCGGCGCAAACATGGAGGTAGAGCTTGTCAATAGCGGCCCGGTCACGATTTTCCTGGACACGCAAGAGCTATTTCGCGCCGCGGACTAATCTTGTTTTGGCGACCGACTATCTTCAGCAGCGTCGCTTTTCTCCAAAGCATCGAGGTCTTCTTGCTCGACTGGAATACGGTACTCGCCCCCTAGCCAGCGACCGGTGTCAATAATGCGACAGCGCCGACTGCAAAATGGGAAAGTCGGCAAATCCTCCAGTTTTTCGATGCAAATTTCCTTGCCGCAAATCGGGCAGCGCAGTTGCATCATGCGGCCGGCATTTAGTCCGATTCGTTCTTGCACTTGCAGTTGTCGGAACCGCAGCCGGCCTGCTCCAGCTCTTTCTTGGCGGCGGCCTTGTACGACTCGCTGCGGTAATCCGTGATGTAGAAGCCCGAACCTTTGAAGATCAAACCCGCTCCCGTTCCGAACAGCCGACGCAAGCGCGGCTGGTGGCACTTGGGACAATCCCGCAGAGGTTCGGCGGTGATCGGTTGCAATTCCTCGAAGGTGTATTCGCAGGCCTCGCAGTGATACTCATACGTCGGCATAGTTCCCCTCCGTTCCGTGTGTTGAGTGTTCACGCGTTCCTAGAATCGGTCTGCTCCGCTGGCGGCGGTGCGGTGGAACGGTCGGCTTCCGCAGCGATTTCCGCTGGAGCCACCGACACGATCACCCGTGCCGGCCGCAGCACCCGATCGTGGTAGAAGAATCCTGCTTCGACTACTTTCAGTACCGTATTCGGCGGATGGTCGCGACTGGGTTGTTGCAGGAGAGCCTGGTGCAGATGCGGATCGAAGGGCTTCCCTTCCGCATCCATAGGCACAATGCCGTGCTTGCGCAGCGCCTCTTGCAGTTGCTGATAAATCATCACCACGCCCTGGCGCAGCGGCGAGTCTTCCTGCACGGCGTCGAGAGCCCGTTGGAAATTATCGAGCACGGGAAGAAGGTCTAATGCCAGCGGCCAGCAAGCATAGCGGCGCTCCTGTTCGCGTTCCTTGGCGACACGCTTCTGGTAATTCTCGAAGTCGGCCCGGGTGCGCAGGAGAAGCTCCTTAAACGTATCGCGTTCCCGACTGAGTTGTTCGAGATCGGCCAGCACCTGGGCTGCCTCGGCCGAGCCATCCGGCGTTGTCGTGCCCGACGGCGCCCCGGTTGCCGATTCGCTATGGGCTTGCTGGGTGGTTTTCGCATTCTCGTGGAGGTCGTCGCTCATAGCGGAATCTCATCGTGCTCAGGAATTGGCAGAGGCCGACTGGCCGGACTGCGATTCGCCGCCCAGCCACGACTTCAGCATCTCCAGGAAACTTCGCCGTTGTGGCGACACGTCTTTCTGTTCGAGTTCCGCCAATTCGCGGAGCAATTCTTCTTGGCGGCGGGTGAGTTTTTTCGGGACTTCGACGATCACCTGCACGAGCAAATCGCCGCGTTCCTGGCTGCGGACGTGGGGCATACCGTAACCCGGAAGGCGGAGCACCTCATGGCTCTGAGTGCCGCGGGGTATGTGCAAGGTGACGGTTTTGTCATCGAGGGTAGGAATGTCCACATCCGCGCCGAGAGCCGCCTGCGTGAAGCTGATCGGCACCTGACAAAACAGGTCGCGGCCCTGGCGGCGGAAAAAGGGATGCTCCTTCACCCGCAGCACGCAATACAGGTCGCCACGCGGTGCACCGGGATCGCCGGCCTCACCTTCGCCTGCTAGGTGCAGGCGATGCCCCGTTTCTACGCCAGGGGGAATGCGCACCTCGATAGTGCGACGGGCTTGTACTTTGCCACGCCCTTGACAGCGCGGACAAACCTGGGTGATACGGAAACCCCGACCTTGGCAACTACGGCATTGCGTGCGCACCGTCAGCAAACCTTGCCGCAAATAAATCTCCCCGTGTCCGCGACAACGCGGACAGGTCTCCGGGCGATAACCGCGTGGGATTCCCGCGCCGCCACATTCGCCACACAGCTCCAGCCTCTCGAACTCCAGCGTGCGTGTCGTACCGGTGAAGGCTTCTCGCAGGTCAACATCGAGCACGACTTCCAGGTCGCGGCCGGGGCGCGGACCCCGCTGGGCACGGCGGCCTCCGAAACCGAAAAAGTCGCTCAGTAAATCGAAGAACGGGTCGAACGCTTCGCTGCTTGCCCCGTACGTGCCCGCCGGGGCCAGCGATTCATCCAGCCCGGCAAAACCGTAGCGATCGTAGCGCGCCCGTTTTTCCGGGTCGCAGAGAACTTCGTAGGCCTCGGTGATCTCCTTGAACTTCTGCGCTGCCTCTTCGTCGCCGGGATTGCGGTCGGGATGATAGCGTTTGGCCAGCTCGCGATAGGCGCGCTTGATTTCTTCTTCGCTCGCGTTGCGGGCGACGCCCAGCACTTCGTAATAGTCCCGTTTGCTGGCCATAGCTATTCGTTCGACCGTCGCAGCCATGGGGGAAAGCTATCTAGATTGTACGCCACCTAGAAAAAACAGGGTTAACCGAAGCCGGCCCACCCTGCCATTGCAGCATTGGACGATTGGTTCCCGCGAAGCGTGTGTGCGTGCCTCACCGTGTGTGTGCCGAGCAGCGTCCGCGGGCCGGCATCAATGCACCGCACCCTCGACTTTCGGCTTATCGGCGTCTTCGTCAATCCGCGTCACCAGCACCTCAGTCGTGAGCATAAGCCCGGCAATGCTGGCGGCATTTTGCAAAGCGGTGCGGACCACCTTGGTCGGGTCAATGATGCCGGCCTTGAACATGTCCACGTATTCGCCGGTGTTGGCGTTGAAACCGACGTTGGGATTGTCCTGTTCCAGCACCTCTTGGGCGACGACAGCGCCGTCGCGCCCGCTATTGAGGGCGATGGTGCGGATCGGCTCTTCCAGAGCCCGCAGCACGATTTCTGCCCCGTATTTTTCGTCGCCTTCCAGCTTCTTGACCAGCTTCTGCACCGCTTCCTTGCAGCGCAAGAGGGCGACACCGCCGCCAGGCAAAATTCCTTCCTCGACGGCAGCGCGGGTGGCGTGCAGCGCGTCTTCGACGCGCGCCTTGCGCTCCTTCATTTCCGCTTCCGTGGCGGCGCCCACTTTGATAATCGCCACCCCACCCGTCAGCTTCGCCAAACGTTCGCTGAATTTTTCCTTGTCGTACTCGCTCTCGGTTTGCTCGAGCTGGGTACGGATTTGCTCGATGCGTTTCTGGATTTCCTGCTTTTTGCCTTTGCCGCCGATGATGGTGCAGCTTTCTTTTTCGACCCGGACGCGTTCACACTGGCCGAGTTGCCTGGTGGTTACGTTCTCCAGTTTGATCCCGAGGTCTTCGCTGATGAGCTGGCCGCCAGTCAAGACGGCAATATCGCCGAGGATGGCTTTACGGCGGTCGCCGAAGCCGGGCGCCTTGACGGCGCAGCACTGCAAGATACCACGCAACTTGTTGACCACCAGCGTCGCCAGCGCCTCCCCTTCGACATCCTCGGCAATGATCAGCAGCGACCGCCCTTCCTGCGCGATCCGCTCCAGCAACGGCACAATATCGCGGACGTTGCTGATCTTTTTCTCGTAAATAAGGATGTACGGATTCTCCAGCTCACAGCGCATCGTCGAGGCATCGGTGATGAAGTAAGGGGAAATGTAACCCTTGTCGAACTGCATCCCCTCGACGAACTCCACGGTGGTTTCGGCGGTCTTGCCTTCTTCCACCTGAATGACGCCGTCCTTGCCAACACGCTCCACGGCATCGGCGAGCATCTGACCAATTTCCTTATCGTTATTGGCACTGATGGCGCCGACTTGGGCAATTTCGTCCTTGCTGGTTACCTTGCGCGACATTTTTTCGAGCTGGCTAACAGCTGCCCCCACCGCCTGGTCAATGCCACGTTTGATGCTCATGGGGTTGGCACCGGCGGTGGTGTGTTTCAGGCCTTCCTTGTAAATGGCCAACGCCAGAATCGTGGCCGTGGTCGTGCCATCGCCTGCCACG
>BEIM01000213.1 GCA_002898995.1 bacterium HR36 | reverse complement strand
CATGATTTGCCAGAAAGTGTCGCACGTCGCATCGGGCCAGCCCACCAGAGCGCCGTGTCTCAAACTGTAGCGCTCATCGCGAATGAGCAGCTCCATACTTATTCCTTGCTGCACACCCAGGCCTTCGCAAGTCGGGCACCATCCCAGCGGGCTGTTAAAAGAAAAGTGGTGCGGATTAAGTGGTTCAAACCCGCGGCCACATTGGGGACAAGCGAGATGCTGGCTGAACCGTTCGGTGCGCCAGCGCTCCTCGGGCACACCTTCTTCGACGAAAGCGGCAAGCACAACGCCACGCCCCAGTTCTAGCGCTGCCTCGACCGCGTCGGCCAAACGTGCACGCTGATGGCTCCTGACGACAACCCGATCCACTACTACCTGCACCTCATGCCGCCGTCGGCGATCCAAGTTCGACACCTCGTCGAGGGTATACGTCTTCCCATCTATGCGCACCCGCAAAAAACCAGCGCGGCGAATCTCCTCCCAGAGCGAACTGAAATTCTCGCTTTCTTTGCGTTCCACGGGAGCCAATATGTACAGCTTGGTTCCTTCTGGCAGGCTTTGGAGGCGGTCAATGATTTCATCGGCCGTCTGGGTGCTGACGGGGATGTGGCAACGCGGGCAGTGCATCTGGCCTAGTCGCGCGTAAAGCACTCGCAAATAATCGTGAATTTCAGTTACCGTACCCACCGTGGAACGTGGGCTCTTGCTGGTGTTTTTTTGTTCGATGCAGATAGCCGGCGACAGGCCAGTAATTTGCTCGACCTTGGGTTTCTGAATACCACCCAAGAATTGCCTAGCGTACGCGGAAAGGGATTCGATATAACGGCGTTGGCCCTCGGCGTAGATTGTGTCCACCGCCAGCGAGGTTTTTCCCGAACCGCTTGGCCCGCAGAACACGGTCATACGTTCGCGCGGCAAAGCCAAGCTGATGTTTTTGAGGTTGTGTTGTTGCGCACCGCGCACCGTGATATGCGTGACGGGTTCGTCCAAACAACCCGGCGGGCTGACGCTCACCATTTTCGATCCAGTGGAGGCAGTCGGCTGCCCAGCACTCGTCACCGAATGCATCGTTTTGCGAGACCGCGACCGGCCACGCGTGGTTTCTGGCAATACCATTGCCGAAGCTGATGGCAGCAGACGACGTAACGCTTGGCCTGTGTAAGATTGCGGACAGGCGGCAATCGCCTCCGGGGGACCCACGCAAACCACATACCCGCCTTGCTCTCCGCCTTCGGGGCCAAGGTCAATCACCCAGTCGGCGGTTTTGATCACCTCGAGGTTGTGTTCGATCACCAGCACCGTGTTGCCACGATCCACCAACTCATGCAGCACGCGCAGCAGCTTGGCCACGTCGTCGAAATGCAAACCCGTCGTCGGTTCGTCAAGGATGTACAGAGTGCGGCCGGTGGCTCTCTTGCACAACTCGCGAGCGAGCTTAATCCGTTGCGCTTCGCCGCCAGACAATGTCGGCGAGGGCTGGCCCAACTTCATATAATCCAGGCCGACGTCGTGCAGCGTTTGCAGCATGGCCTGGATTTTCGGCTGGTTGGCAAACAATTCCAGGGCTTCCTGAACATCGAGGTTGAGCACGTCGTGAATGTTCTTGCCTTTGAACTCAATCTGCAAGGTTTCGCGGTTGAAGCGTCGCCCCTCGCAAACCTCGCACGGCACCCAGACGTCGGCCAAAAAGTCCATCTCTAATCGTCTGGCACCGTGCCCCTCACAGGCCTCGCACCTGCCGCCAGGGACATTGAAACTAAACCGGCCAGGCTTGTAGCCGCGCACTTTCGATTGTGGCAGGCTGGCGAACAGTTGGCGGATTTCGTCGAACACCTTGATATACGTCGCCGGATTGGAGCGAGGGGTGCGGCCAATCGGTGACTGGTCTATGGCGATGACCTTGTCGAGATACTGCAAACCTGTGATCTGGCGATGGCGCCCCGGTTCAGCCGATTTGGTCAGACCATGGTCTGCTTCTTCCTCATCGTTGTCGCGACAGTTGCGTCGGAAATGACGCCGCAGCGCTTGCCACAGAACGTCATGAACTAGCGAACTTTTGCCTGAACCGCTTACGCCCGTTACACAGACAAACAACCCCAGCGGGATTTCGACATCAATGTTCTTGAGGTTGTTGTGGCAGGCGCCGAAAATTTTCAGTTTTTCCTTGCCTGGCGGTCGTCGGCGTTCGGGCACAGGGATGGACTTGCGGCCGCTGAGGTATTGCCCGGTCAGACTCGCGGGATTTTCGCAAATCTCTTGCAAGGTACCGCAGGCGACAATCTGACCGCCACGCACTCCCGGCCCAGGCCCGAAATCCACGATCAGGTCGGCTGCACGGATCGTGTCTTCATCGTGTTCAACCACGATCACGGTGTTGCCCAGGTCGCGGAGTTGCTTGAGGCTTGCCAGCAACCGGGCGTTGTCTCGCGGGTGCAGACCGATGCTCGGTTCATCCAGAATGTAGAGTACGCCCACCAAGCCGCTGCCGATTTGCCGTGCTAAACGAATGCGCTGCGCCTCCCCACCTGAAAGCGTTGGTGCGGCTCGATCCAAGCTAAGGTAATGCAAGCCGACATTGGTCAGGAACTGCAAACGAGTGCGGATTTCCTTGAGGACTTCGGCAGCGATGTAGCGTTCGAGCGGCGTCAGGTGCTGGATGAGACGGTCGGTATCGGCGGCGCTGTCTTCGGCCAACCAACGTGCCAACTCGCCAATCGGCATGGCGCACAGTTCGGGCAACGTCTTGCCGCCAACCTGCACTGCACGCGCTTGGGCGTTGATGCGGGTTCCGTGACAAGCAGGGCAGGGGACTACCCGCATGTACTTTTCCAGCTGTAAACGGCGTGGCCCAGCCGGACTTTTTCGGAAACTGCGCATCAATTGGGGAATGATCCCTTCCCATCGGCCCACACGATGCCAGACGCCCCCTGCAGAACGCCAGGTAAACACAATATTGCGATCCCCACTGCCATAAAGCAGCCAATGGCGGTGCTGGGCGGGAAGTTTTTTCCATGGCCGATACAAATCAATGCCCAGGGACTTGGCCACCCCTTCGTAAATATGCCGCCGCCACCGCCCCATGCGATGCAACGGACCAAGAATCTCCACTGCTCCCGCCGCAAAACTTTTGCTGGCGTCGGGCACCAGTAGCAACGGGTCAAAGTCGTATTTTTCCCCCAGGCCGTCGCATTCCGGGCACATTCCCTGTGGACTGTTGAAACTGAATAACTGCGGCGAGGGTGGGTCAAAGCTAAGCCCGCAATGGGCGCAGGCATATTTTGCCGACAGCAGCAATTCCTCGACCCAACGTTGCGGCTCCTCTGCAGCAGGACCTGCAGACGAGGGACTCGCGCCCGCCGTGTTGTCCGTCTCCGGCTTGGATTCGACTAACACCAGCAACGTCCCATCACTGAGCCGTAGCGCCTGCTCCACCGCATCGGCCACGCGACTGCGCGCCTTGGCTTCGAGAACAATCCGATCCACCACGATCTCGATGGTGTGTTTACGCTGGCGATCTAAACGCAGGTCATCGCTGAGTCGCGCCAGCTGCCCGTCCACACGCGCCCGCAGGTACCCCCGCCTGCGCATCTCCGCAAACAAATCCTTGTACTCGCCTTTTTGCTCGCGGATTACCGGAGCCAGCACCAACACACGGCTCCGAGGTGGCAAGGCGCAAATCCGCGCCACGATTTGATCTACACTCTGCGCTTCGACGGGCCGGCCACACTGCGGGCAATGGCCGCGTCCAATCCGCGCAAACAACACTCGCAGCAGGTCGTAGATCTCGGTAATCGTGCCGACAGTGGACCGGGGATTGTGACTGGCAGTTTTCTGTTGAATGCTAATGGCTGGGGCCAGCCCACCGAGATAGTCCACATCGGGCTTGTGCAGCTGGCCAAGAAACTGCCGCGCATAACTTGACAACGACTCTAGATAACGTCGTTGACCTTCGGCGTACAGGGTGTCGAAAGCGAGGGAGCTTTTCCCTGAGCCACTTACCCCGGTAAAGACAATCAGCTGGTTCCGGGGCAATTCCAAGCAGACGTTTTGGAGATTGTGTTCCCGCGCCCCACGGATGACGATTTTATTCGTTTCCATCGCTTGCTAAGATTATCACAGAGGGCCGCGCACGGCAGGCGCGACAGAAATCGGCATTTGCCCGCCGACAGCAGCAAGCGCAAGGGTTGGTCGCCTGTCATTGTACGCTGACCGGGGAGAAATTCGCACGGAACTGAACAGCCTAGCAGCACGTCTAAAGTGAGGAAGGCGTGGACAAGCCCGATCGCACGCTGATTGCCCAGTGTCTGCAGGGCCGAGCGGAAGCTTTCGGCGAACTGGTACGCCGATACCAGGATCGTCTTTACAACTCGGTCTACCGCTTTCTGGGCAATGCGGAAGACGCGCGGGATGTTGTGCAGGAAGCCTTTCTCAGCGCCTTCCGCTCACTACGAAGATTTCGCGGCAGCTCGCAATTTTTTACCTGGCTGTATCGAATCGCGCTCAACCACGCCGTGGACTGGAAACGGCGTAAGTCGCTGCGGGCCTTGCCGGAGGCATTTGCACAGACTTCACGCAACGAACCTCAAGACCCCTCGCTGCTCGCCAACCCCGACTGGCATCTGCAGCGCCTTGAAGAGGATGAACGCTTGCACCAGGCACTGGCCAAACTCTCCCACGAACACCGCCTGGTACTTATCCTCCGCGACATTGACGAGCTGAGCTACGAACAAATCGCCGAGGTGCTCGATATTCCTTTGGGCACGGTGCGCAGCCGGCTTCACCGCGCACGCTTGGAGCTGCGCAGACTACTTCAGGAATTGGAGCAGGAGTCGGCTAGTGGCTCTTCCTATCAGCCGGAAGTGAAGCGATGACCGAGGCGGAAAAACAATTGCTGACTGCCTACGTAGATGGGGCAGTTAGCTCCGAGGAGAAAGAGCGCGCCGAGGCGCTGTTACATTCCTCCGCGGAGGCGCAGCAATTGTTTAGTGCTCTGCTGAATGATTCGTTACGGCTCAAATATCTCCGCAGGGAAAAGTTACCCGAGGACTTTGCCGACCGCTTGGTGGCCTTGGTGCGTCAAGAAGTTACTGAAGTAGCGCGTCGCGAATTGTGGCGGTGGCATGCGCGGCGGTGGATGCCAGTAGCGATTGCCGCCGCTATAGTGCCGATCATCGCTTGTGGGACGTACGTTCTGCTGGTGCACTTGGTGAATCCGCCAGCGCTTGAGCCGACTCATGTCGCTGCCTCGGATAACCGCGCAGCGTTGCCGCAGCCTAGCCCACCCGGTTCAGGTGAAGCCTCGTCGTCGCCCGAAGCGCAATTGAACCCAAGTCTGGCAACTGCAGCGGCAGCGTGGTGGCAGGAAGCCACTCGGGCAGGAGAAGTGCTGCTGCGGGTCCTCGCGCATGCAGGGGAACCCCTGAATAGTGCCGCCTCAGCTGCCTGGTCAGAAATGGAACCATTGGTGCTGGGCGATTGGCAGCCCGAGATACCTCGCCTCGCAGAGCCGAGCGTTCTCACCAGTCCTGTCCGAGACCTGCCGCGCAATCCTTTCCGTACGCTCGACATTCGGCTGCCGCCTGTTTATGCGTGGGAAATGTTCGACCGCAAGGTCGCCCTGAGTATTGTGGAAGAGGGGCACTTTCTCGTCCTCGATATTTCCTGTTGTGAAGGTGAACGCACCTGGCAACGGATCCATCGAGCCCTAAACGCACACAAAATACCCGCTTTGCTAGATAGCCGATTAAAGAGCATGTGGAAGCGGCGGCAGGCGAGTGTTTATTTTGTGTACATCGAAAACCTTAGCAGGCCTCAGGTGGTGGATTTGTTGCTGACGTTGCACCGCGAAGACCTGGGGAATGCCAAGCCATCTCCCCAGACATCACAGATTCGCAGCGTGATTGTCCAACCAGTCGCTGAAGAAGGCCGGCGTTGTTTGGCGGAGTTCCTCAGGGTCCCGGTGGGCTTGTTGCCGGAATCTCAGCTGTCTTCGCAGAGTCGGGCGGGGACCAATGACAATGTCCAGGGAGATACGTTGCGCAAATTGGAACTGGTAGCCGGCGGTCAAGCGATTCGGCCGCCCGTTACCCAGGCGGTAGCTTTTCCACCCTTGCGCTATCCCCCGAGCAAGGAAATTCAACAGTTCCGCCAGCGGCGTGGCCAGGTGCGCCCCGACGGTTATCATCTGGTTTTACTGGTGCGACCTGAACGCTAACCAGTCGTCTTGGGACGCTCGTATGCCGCTTTTTGTAAGCTGGGCCCTCGGTCTTGTGTTGTGGTTCACGGCTGCGCACGCGTTCTATGCTTGACGAGAGGCGCTTCCGGTGTACGTTGAATCGCAAACGCTCACGGCTTGCTAGCAAGGGATTAAGGTCTTGACTCATCGAACGACACG
>BEIM01000212.1 GCA_002898995.1 bacterium HR36 | reverse complement strand
AAGGGCTTTGCGCTTTCGCCGGCGCCGGCTGTTGCGGCTGACGCGAAGGAGGCCTGCATAGTCAGCGACGCAAGCATTTCGGGGCATTTCGAGATGACGGACAATCCGCAGGGTGTATTGACAAGTAAGAGCCAGTTGGCTAGTGAGCATAACAGTGCTCATACCCAGAGCCGCGAGCAGAGCGAAGAAGGGTTCTAATTTGCCCAGAAGAGCTGCCAACGCCACCGCCACGATTACCAGGACACACACCTGACCTAGCCATCCGACCAGACGCACGGGTAAGTGCGTCAATCCGAATAAGCCGTCCCACGCCAAACGGCAGAGCCGCCACAGTGAGTAATGACTTTGTCCCATTCGCCTGGTTTGTCGGTCATATTCGACATAGACTCTCCGAAAGAAGCCAAACTCGCGCATCCCTCTCCAGAACGGTGGCACCGTGCGCCAGGTCAACAGCCAACGCACTACCTTCCGGTCGAGCAGAGCAAAATCCCCCGCATCGGGTAACATGCGCCCGATACCGAGCCGCCAGAGACCGCGATATACCAGTTGTGCGGCCCAGCGTTTCCAACGCGGTTCCCCGGCACGTGCTCGTCGAACTGCAATAACCATGTCGGCCCCACGCCGCCAGTGCTCCACCAACTCGTTGACCAATTCGGGCGGATCTTGCAAGTCGGCATCCATCACAATCACCGCCTGGCCGCGCGCATGGGCCAAGCCTATTCCGATCGCCCATTGCTGCCCGTGGTTTGCCGACAAGCGCACTCCGCTGACTCGTAGATCTTCTTCTGACAAACAGCGAATCCGCTCCCAGGTGCCATCGGTTGAGCCATCGTCTACGAAAATAAACTCGGACGGCTCTTGCCAGGTCAGCGAGGCCTGAGCCAACCGCGACCACGTCGCCGGCAACGTCTGCGCCTCGTTATAGCAGGGAATCACTACGCTCAGCATGCCACCCTCCCTGGCTGCGGCTTTGCGGTATCGCCCCCATCCGTTTTCACTCGCGGATGCAGGCCCACATATGTCAGGTGTTTGCTGCCTCGGGTCCTACCTCACTAGTTTCTGGCCAATGGTTGGGTTCCCGGCTTGGTGCTCGCTCGTAACTGCCGCTGGCCCCTTTTGCGACGCTTGCGGCCCACGGTTTTTCCATTGTGGGCGCGACGCCCATCCTGTCAATCCCGTTCGGCCCACCGCAACCGTAGCACTTGCTGACGTATTGGACATCTCTGACGTGCCACCCTGCCGTTATCCTGAGCGCGACAGAGTTTTTCCGCAGTTACGCAAGTATGCAATTGCGCATCGCGAAATGGGTGGAGGACAAATGGCTTTGTACCACACCAACACTGCAAGGCGTGGCAGGCAATGCGTATGTGAACAGCTCACGTGAGCGGAGCACCCCACTGGCCTTCACGTTTCCGCGAGCTCTCCAAAATACGCGGGGTGAGCTTACGCCTGTCCGATTGATAGGGCAGTGTATTGGTATCCGACGCAAATGCATTCTCTTTTGCCGAGAGTGGTCGGCGCGCTTATGTTGGCCTCACGCCTATCGCTCCCGCAAGAGACTGCAAGTGATGGCGCGAGCACGCGCTTGCGCTTAGAAACGCTCTTGTCAAGCTATTGTGCAGAATGGCACGCATCTCCGCGTGATGGTTTGCCCCCACAGTCAATAACCGTAAGGAGAAACGTCTTCAGCAAGGCAAGGCCCGCGTTTTTGAGCCTCACAGGTACGCCAGGATGGGAAGCGCGTCAGCGTAGGCGTTGAAGGGTGTCGGCAATGAGTGAGGAAGGGTCGGCAGGTTCCGAATTAGCCATCTCTTGGTCAGTAAAGGGTGGTTGAAGTTGCGGGGCATCAGGGGCGAGGCGTTGAGGGGTATCGTACTCCAGCCAGGCGAGGAGCCGGTCTTCCTTTTGATTGCGAGGCAATCCCCACCATTCGATACGTGCCGGCCAAAGGAATTCTCCGCCCCACCAGCTTTGCAGGCGCAGCAGATAAACGCGGCTGCGTTTGGGAATTTCGGGCGCCTGAGGTAACTGGCCGCGAAACGCATCCTGTAACGTTTTTTCGTTGTAGGTGCCTTCCAGGAGCCAGGCAGGTCGGCCATCCGCGAGCTTAGTGGTTTGCGCAGGTCCCCACTGATAGCGAGAGCTTAATTCCATCAACCGCCAGCGCAGGCTCTGGTAGCCGTGTTCGGCAAGAACGGCTTCGCGCAAGCGCAATGCGTCCGATTCAGACAGGTTGGCCTGAGCGATGGCCTGATGGAGGTCGTCGAATGTGTAACGAATTAGCTTGGGTTCGGTCTGGGGCAGGCGCTCCTGGCGCCAGACAGTTTGTCCATCTGAGTAGAGCCGCCAGTCCGCCTGGACGTCGGCGAGGCGGATGCGGATTTCCAGTCGGCAGCGGCGACTCGGACCGACGGCGAGGGAACCTTCCGCTTCGGCAAGCAGACCGACTTCCGACCACTGCTCGCGAAAAGTGAACATCCAGAAATCGGCCTGGGGTAAGTGACGGAGGGTTTGCTGGAGCAGAGACTTAGCGTCAGGATTGGACACGGCATCGGGTTGCCCGTATAGGAAGCCACTCAGGGCGAAACAGCAACCGCAGAGCCAGTAAAGGGCGTGCCGAGTGAAAGGATTGTGCAAAAAAGAGCGAGTTTTCCGAAAGTAGGGAGCCATTTTTGCCGAAATATATTCCGAAGGAATCGCCTCATGCCCAGCGTCGAGCGGGAGAGGAAAGGAAGCGATCCATGCGACGATTGGGAGTATGGCTGGTGGCAGCGGGCTTCGTCATGGGATGCCAGGGACCGGAGATGGTGCGTGGGCCAATCAGTTGCGGACCACCCATGCCGCCTGTGCTTCGCGGGGCGGTCGGGCCCTGGGGAGAGCCAGTCACTATGTTACCGCCGGTGGGTCCCCACGCTCCCGGTGCTCAGGACGGCCTGGGGCCGGAAATACCGCGTCCAGCTGGTGTGCAGCAGGCAGGTTATTCGCCTATAGTTGGCCAGGCAATAGGAGGCATGTTTGGCGTACCCACGGGGGGCCCTGCAATCCCGGGAGCACCACCGACGGCAGCCATGCCTGGTATGGCCGGGATGCCGCCGATTCCAGGAATGCCCGCGGCTTTACCGGGAGCGGGAACGCACAGCCTTGTGCCGGGGGCAATTCCGCCTATTCCGAGCATGATGGCACCACAAGGTCAAGTTTATGCCCCTGGGGCGTTGAACCCGGCGCAACCGCCATTTGCCATTCGCCGCTCCCAAGTTTATTTCGCAGCACCGAAAGCAGCTAAAATTGGCTGGTATGCTCAGTCGCCGACGCAAGACAAGGACGGCAAGCCTGTCCTCGTTCCTTACACCCTCGACGTGCCGGGACGTTATAACTTCGTGCAAGGGGCAATTTACCGCATCAAACTGTACAACATTCCTGGCCGGCCTGGTTTGGAATTGTATCCGACGCTCGAAGTGGTGCCGAGTAATCCGAAGACGGAAGCGTTCCTGGCGCATAACGCGATCCCCGTCGAGTTTACCGAGGAAGATTTCGACCAGGTGCTCAGCGGCAACTTCATTACCAAAGTCATCTATTTGCCCGACCCGCGGTTCCAGAGTCCGCTGGCAGCTGGCCCAGAAGAATTGACGTCCACGCGGCTGGAGCCAGGACAAGACCCGGTGGCCGAAGCTTATAAACGGGGGCATATTTTGTTGATCGTGCGGATGGGAGGCATCCAACTGGAAACGCCGAACAGTCCACCGTTGGATAATCCTGGCCCGTATGGGCCGCCGCAACCGCCGCAGCCCCAATTGCCGCCCGGCATTGTGCCACCAGTGCCGCCAGGCAAGCCAGCGACGCCACCGCTGTCGGCTCCCGTGCCGCGGTTCCATCCGCCCACCCAAGGACCGCCCGGTCCGATTGTGCCCGCCAACCCGATGACGCCGAGCAGTTTACCTGACGTGAATAACGCATCGCCAGCCAGCAAAACCGATAGTCCCAATGCAGTGATGCCCGTGGCTTATCAGCTGGATAGCCAGGGTCGGCCACGAGCTGTCAATGTTCCTCGGACTAATCCAATGCCTTACCCAATGACCTACATACCGCGCGAAGCTCCTTCCCAGCCCACCGCCCCTGTCTTTGGCCAGGACAACTCAGGTTCGTCCTCGCAGCGGAAGGGACGCCGGGGTTTGATTGATAGCCTCCTGCCGTAGTTCTTGCTCACCTTCCGATTCACAAACGCTGACCGCCTTGTGGACAACGCTAGCGCAAATGGCTCTTGACTCGTAAGTCCCAGCAGGAGTGGGACGTGGCCAACTCCGACTATGAGGCATGTGGCATGGCACCGTGTCCAAGTCAGCGCCCCCACGAACCTGACACGCGAACGCTTCCGCCAAGGCGCAACCTTCCGGTTTTATTGACCGCAGTCGCGACCTGGCTATTTATTGGGGTTGCTGCTGGCTTCGGCGATGCCGCTGTTCCTAACACCAAGCGTGCGGATTTGTTGTATGTACAAATTCGCGTGCCTCAGGGTTATAGTATCACCTTCTTGAGCCGGCAGGGCGCGGGCGTAACCTACAAGTCGGCGACTACGTTCGGCTTAAAGCCAGGGTACGGCTACTGGCTACGGGTGCAGCGGGTCAACGGGGAGCAGGAAAGTTTTTATCCGTTGCTGGAAGTGCTCGACACACTCTCGTTGCCCGCCAGGGTAAGAGCTTCCGACTTGCCGGCCACCCTAGCGATCAATGAGCTGGATCTCGACCGCGTGCGCTTTGGCGACATGATCACCAAGGTGGTGGTTGTGGAGCACGATGATTCGTTTCCGGGTCAGGCCCGGCGAACTAGTAGGTTGTTGTCTGCGGGCGAAATGGACAACGAAGTGATGCCGCCGGAAGACTTGCTCCGCGCTGCTGCTCGGTATGGGCGGCCGCTGGCGTTATTGCGCTTGGGTAGCCGACAGCTTGAGCCGCAGGAATGGGCACGTCCCCCCGTGCCTCTAACGGGCGACGTGGCGTGGTGGTGCTTGGTTCAACGTCAGGGCGACAGAAACTTGCGGCGCGATAGTGCCGGTTTCCTGCGCGATGGCGGCGACCTAGGTGAGCCAGCACACCGAGCGCCAGAGGGTTTCCTCGGCGGTGTGGAACCGGGAGACAGCGTCGCCGAGTTTACAGACGCCAACCGGCGCAAACTGTCCGTGGCGAACCCGGTGTATCTGGCTGCACCGCGTTTCCTCGTTTTTTACCAGGTTCACAGCCTCGGCCGCGTTCGCAGCCAACTTACGTTGCAACCTATATCGTCGCCAGTTGCTCGGGAAGTGATGGCGCAAGCGGAATACCCAACGCAGACTCGAATGCAGGAAGAAGCGCTACACGTGCATTCACGGGCCGCCTTGCACGCCCACTACGGTGAGATGCCTGTAATTCACGTAGTCGCCAGCCAGGAACTGGGCGCCACGCGCTTGGACCTGCCCGGGGTGCAGGCTGTCTCTGTCCCGCTCAGCACCGAATCGGTTACTTGGCTAGGCTTCGATCCGTCTGCAGCTAGCCGACATTCCCCGTTGCACCTGCAGAAATGGGCCTCCAGCAACGCCGCACGGGCCGGCGACGTCGTCACCTTTTACCTACGCTACACCAACACCAGCAATCGGCCACTCCGCGACATTGCCATCACCGATAGCCTCTCCTCGCGATTCGAATATGTCCCCGGCTCCGCTCGCTCCGATCGCGAAGCTGTGTTCGTCCTGCAGGAAAACCAGGTCGGCAGTCGAATCTTGCGCTGGGAAATCCGTGATCCCCTTCCGCCTGGACAACACGGCATCATTAGTTTCCAGGTCCGCGTACGCTAAACAGTGTTGGGCATGAGCCCACGGGAGGGCTGGCTGCTGCCTCGCGATAATAAGAGTAAAAAGGAGCGTTAGGTGTTGGCCCATCGTGAAGTCGAGGCCGGCAAGAGCATACGCCGCTTGTGCAAGCCACTGGCGCCGGCAGGTTACGCCTGCTAACAAGAGGCAGGCTTCACCCATGTCGCCACCACAGTGCCACGGTGGGCTTACGCCGGGAAACAGCGCAGTAGAGTTACGTCCAGGCGCATCACAGCAGGCTGATGCCTACCGCTCCTAATCTCCCCCTGAGTTTGCCAACACTGCGTAGCGAAGTTCGACCGGTGTGGTCATCTTCTTCGTCCCAACTGATGGAAAAGTAGCCTGGCACACCCAGCGTGCACGACACCGCCAGTTTTCTGGCAGCGACTCAGACTACGGAGCACTCGTCAGGGCCAGCACAGCAAAGCAAGTCCCCATGTGGCTGACGAAATGGTAGTTCTCGGTGTTGAGCGAGCGTGTGAACCAGCGTCCAGACTCGCGCTGATTCTGGCGTAGCCAGTTGAGCCCCCGTTCCACGGCGGGATCAGTACTGGGGAGCCCCGCTTGCCGCAGCACAAAG
>BEIM01000211.1 GCA_002898995.1 bacterium HR36 | reverse complement strand
CAAGGACAGCGCATCTATCTGGAACGCGGCAAACATTTCGAGGTGGTCGGCTTCGGCACTTCCGGGCAGGTGAAAGCGCCGGTGGTATTTGCGGGATTTGGCATCGTCGCGAAAGAGCCAGCGTGGGATGATTTTGCGGGTTTGGACGTGGCGGGCAAAGTCGTAATTGTACTGAGGCGTTTGCCGCGCCTGGACCATACAGAAGCGCCCCTGTTTGCCGGCGGCAGCAATCATCCTGCAGCGTCGCTGCAAACCAAAGCGGCCAACGCAGCCTTGGCGAAAGCGGCGGCGGTAATTTTTGTCAACGATGCTGGCCTAGCTGCTCAGAGCAAAGATCAACTCATGTCTTTCGACTACACTTCTCAGAGCCGCGAGCCCTCTCCTTTGGCGCTAATTCATGTCAAGCGCGAGATAGTGGATCGTATGCTGGCCACTGCGGGACACAATCTCGCCAATCTGGAAGGCGCCATGGCTCGTGAAGGTCGACCGATGTCCCTGGCCATTCCAGGCTGGCAGGTGGAGCTGCAGGTACAAGTCGAACGGGACTTCCTCACGCTGAAAAACGTCATCGGCGTGCTTGAAGGAAAAGGGCCACTTGCCGACGAAACGGTGGTCATTGGTGCCCACTATGACCATCTCGGTTACGGCGAGCGGGGGAGCCTAGCACCTGGGGTGAAAGCGATCCATTATGGCGCGGATGATAATGCCTCGGGCACAGTGGCAGTGCTGGAACTGGCACGCCGATTCGCTGAAGTCCAGGACCGCCAGGGTCGGCGTTTGGTGTTTATTCTGTTTTCTGGGGAGGAGCAAGGGTTGCTCGGCTCGCGCTACTATTGCAGCCATCCTGTATTTCCGCTGGAAAAAACGGTGGCCATGGTGAACTTCGACATGGTGGGACGCCTTCGCGACGACAAGCTAACTGTGTATGGAACAGGCACGGCCAAAGGATTTGACAAGCTGATTGACGGCCTGGGGAAGAAATACGGCTTCCAGATTACCAAAGTGGCGACGGGATTCGGGCCGAGCGACCACACCGCGTTTTACAGCCGTAAGATTCCTGTGTTCCACTTCTTTACTGGCACCCATCCCCAGTATCATCGCCCTACCGATACCGTGGACACCATTAGCGTGGCAGGGATACGCCGAATTGTGGACATGGGCGAAGAATTGATTGCATATCTGGCGAAGGTTGAACCGCGGCCGGAATATGTTGCTGTGGCCGCCCCCGCGAAGCCCGGTGCCACGCCGCTACGCGGCCCCCGCCTGGGTATCATGCCCAATTACGACGACACCAAAGAAGGCGTGTTGGTGGAGGATGTGCTGCCCGATGGCCCCGCCGCTAAGGCAGGGCTGCAACGAGGCGATCGCATCGTGGAAATTGCTGGAAAAGCCGTGCCTAACCTGACGGCCTACATGGCAGTCATGGCCACTTTCAAGCCAGGCGACAAAATAGAAATCACCGTGCTCCGCGGTGATAAGCGGCTGAAACTGCAGGCTGAACTTCGTTAGGTCGCGCATCTAACACACAGCCCGCCGACAGGCTTCCCCGCAGGCGGACCCGCGATATTACCTGCCCTTCACTGGCTTTTGAGATCAAAATTGGCGCTATTCGTGCCGCCCGGCGGAACCTCGAATTCCAGGGTCTGTGGCTGCTGCGACGGTGGCAGACGATTGTAGTAGCCGGCATCGGAACTGGTTACTGCGGATTCTTTGGGCGTGATGGTAACGCGATGTTTGCCGACCATTGCTCCCGGTCGGCCTGAATCAACCAGTGTCAGCGAATAATTACCGTTTCGGTCGGTTACGCCATACGAAGCCGAGCCCGGATACGGATTCTGCCAGTCGCCGACCGGCTGGAATGTGATGCGTGCTTCGGCGAGTGGTTGGCCATCCATCGTGACGCGGCCCGAGACAGGTACAATGTTGGATGGTTTACCGCAGCCGGCTACGAAAAGCCCTACACTGCTGGCCAGCAGTACCATTGCGCCGCGCATAGCTTGATCTCCCGAGGGTCTGTGCCAGGATGGCGGAGGCACTTGGCCTGACCTGCTGGCTTACAGTCCGCCGAGGTTGACCATCTCCCCGTTTTGAATGGTGGCCAGGGCGAATAACAGGTTGATATCTACGGTGTTGCGGATGGGCAAAACCCGGCCGTCTCCGAAGAGGAAATTGATGATTCCACCCGCATGCATACTGGCAAAACCACGCTTGCAGGGATTGTCACCGCCCGTGCCACCGATGGCCGCACAACGGTTGTACTCGTTGATGAGGATCCGTCCCTGACCTTGGGTGATGGAGGACTGGTTGTAAGAAGTGTAGGTATAGGCCCAGAAGGTACGGCGACGGGGACGGTCGCGGTTGGTATATTCGCCGACAATGATCGTGTTGGAAGTGCCGTCCTGAATGTCGTCCAAACGTTCACTCGTGAAGTTGTTCTGCAGACAGGTGGAGTGCAAGGCGCCCCGCCAGTTACGGGGCAGATTGTTGCAACAGTCATCGAACCATGCGTTGCCATTGCTACCGCCGGACACTGCACGATACGATCCTCGCCGATACTGAATCCCGCTACCTGGTCCGCTTTCAGGGAAATCAAGGCGATCTGTTTCGATGTCCGAGGGGCAGGTGTAGTGCGGCTTGGCCAAAGCCTGAACTACTGGCCGATTAGCCGTGGATTCATTGGTGGCATTGAAGTTGTATTGCTTATAGAGGGCGTCCTGCTCCATGTAAGGCAGAATGTAGATAGTCCAGGTCGCTCCGCTCTGCGTGCCACAGCAGCAGCCTTCCGTAACGCCCCCCGGCGGAAAGCTATTCCAATCATTGTGATAATTGTGCAAAGCGATACCAATCTGTTTGAGATTGTGACTGCAGCGCATCCGATTAGCCGCCTCACGCACTCGTTGAATGGCCGGAAGCAGCAATGCCATAAGTAGGCCGATAATGGCGATGACCACCAGCAATTCGATTAGGGTAAAGCCCCGACGTGCTGAAGAGTAAACCCACCGCATAGCCAGCCCCTCCTTTCGTAGAGATGGGGACCAGGAAGTCTGCCTAGTCGTTACCCCCGTTAGCTGCGCATTATATTCATTGCGTGGTAGCGGCAATTCCGCCGATAGGTTTGGCACAATGTTGCCAAGGGAGCTCTTATTGAAAATTGGCCGTGCTGGGCAAATCTTGCAGGATACAAGGCCGCTGCGGCGAATGTGTGCGGCTGGCTACGGCTGGACGGCAGTTAGTCATGCCCACCGTGGCCTGAATAGATGCCAGAATTGTAAACGAGGGAAAAGGGAAAGCGACAAAAAACAGAGCAATCTGCCAGAAGGAAAGTTTTCCGATGACGGGCAACTTCAGTGCCAGGCTCAGGCCAGTCGCACGCAGGGAAAGCGCGAGCCGAGCGGATCCCAAGTGTGCTGCCGGCTCGGCAAGCCAAACGCGGGAGAGAAATTCGCCAGGAGAGGAGACATGCCGCTAGCAAGAGCAACGCAAAGCATTTGGTGGCGAGGACTGTTAGTAGTCATCGGATTAGCGGCGTGGTGCTGGGTCAGGCCGGTTCCGCAGGACCTCACCGCGCAAAACCCTGCAGAGGACAGCGGCGGGGTTCCACCAGCGGTGACCGACTTGATAAGCATCGGCGAGCGCTTTCAATTGGTGGCCAGGAAAGTGTGCCCGTGTGTGGTTTACGTAGAAGCGCGGCGCGGTCAGGGAGAGCGTGGTACCGAGGAGGAATCCGGGTCGGGGGTGCTGGCGCGTTTAACGGGTCGGCAGGAGGTGTTCGTCTTGACGAACCATCATGTAGTTGCGGGAGCTGGGCCGGAGCGCATCGTCATTCACTTGGCGGATCGGCGAGTGGTGCGCCCCTTACGCGTCTGGGGCGACGCCGAGTCAGATGTGGCCGTGCTTTCGCTCGGCCAGCGCACTGACCTACCCACGGCAACGCTGGGGGACAGTGATCGCATGGAAGTCGGCATGTGGGTCCTGGCCATTGGCAGCCCCTTCGGCCTGAATCAGACAGTAACGCATGGGATTATCTCGGCACGGAACCGTGGTCAGGTCAGTTTGGGCCAAGGGATTCGCATCAAGGAGTTCTTGCAAACCGACGCCTCGATCAACCCAGGCTCCAGTGGCGGGCCGCTGGTCAACCTCAATGCCGAAGTGATCGGGATCAACACGGCGATTGCCTCTCCGAGCGGTTCCAGCAGTGGCATTGCCTTCAGTATTCCAAGCAATTTCTTCCGCCGCATTGCACTGGAATTGCTGGAAAAGGGGCGCGTGGTGCGCGGTTGCCTGGGGGTGCAGGTCGCCAGTGCTATAGAACCGGCCGAAGCGTTGCGGCTAGGTTTGGAGAGCACGAACGGGGCGTTGGTAGAAGCGGTTCTGCCGGGCACGCCCGCCGAACAAGCAGGTCTGCAGGCCGGCGATATTGTCCTGGAGTTAAGCGGCATTCGCATTGAACATGGCAACCATTTCATTAACCTCATCAGCGATACCCCACCAGGAAAAACCGTAGTCTTGACGGTGTGGCGAGCGGGGCAGCGCCGTCAACTCCAGGCTACGGTTGCCGATTGGGACGAGTATAAGAAACAGTGGCAATCGGGCCGGCCGGCGTTTCGCTAGAGCCGTCGCCCGGCTTCGAAACCAGGAGCGGCCAAAAAAAGCGAAAGGCGGAGCGCCCACAATACGGGCTCCGCCTTTTTCCCTGGTCGCAAGCGCAGTTTTGCGGTGCGGTTACTCTTCTTCCTGCTGCTTGCGCAAGTAAATGAACAAGCCAATCAGCGCTACTAGCAACACGCCCACAATGACCATGTAAAGCCAGAAGTGCTCTTGAATCCACTGCATGCCACGTCTCCTTGTAATGGGACAAGACTGATTGACGGTTGGGCGGAGGGCACCGCTTCCCTCCACTGAGCTATCCGAAGCGCTGGCCTAGATTCTTGTATCACAAAGGCCCCGATCCAGCAAGTGGGTCAAGGCCGAAAATCAGCGGCGCGCGGAGCGAATAATGGCGAGAAATTCGCTGGCTTGCAGGCTGGCACCGCCGACCAGCACCCCATCCACGTCAGGCTGCGCCAGCAATGCCCCGGCGTTGCTGGCATTCACGCTGCCGCCATATAGAATCCGCAGATTTTCTGCGGTTTTTGCGTCGAATTGTTCGCCAAGCCAGCGGCGGACGAAGGCGTGAACTTCCTGAGCTTGCTCGGGCGTTGCGTTGACGCCAGTGCCAATGGCCCATACCGGCTCATAGGCCACGACCACGGCCTGGAGCTGGTCGGAAGTCAAAGCAGGTAGGCTATCCTGCAGCTGGGCACGCACTACCTGGAAAGTCTGGCCGGCATCGCGTTCCGGTTTGGTTTCACCGATGCACAGAATTACCTGCAAACCGTGGTGCACGGCGGCTACCAACTTGCGGCGGATAAACTCATGCGATTCGCCCAAATCCCGCCGCCGTTCGCTGTGTCCGACTATCACCCATTGGCAGCCGCAGTCGGTCAGCATGACGGGGCTGACTTCGCCGGTGAAAGCCCCCTTGGGCTCGGGATGGAGGTTTTGCGCCCCCAAAGCGATGCGACTGCCCGCGAGTACTTCACGCACGAGCAACAGATATGGGAAAGGTGGGCAGACAACGACTTCCACAGCAGTTTCCTGACCCGCGGCGGCGACCAATTCACGGGCCAACTGCACAGCGGTCTGCCGCGTCGTGTTCATTTTCCAGTTGCCGGCTACCAACTTTTTTCGCATGCGTGGCCAACTCCCGTTTAGCTCATGATTTTGCCGAACAATTCAGCGAGCCGCCGCAAATCCCGCATCAGTTCCGCGTATTGACTCGGCAACAGCGCCTGCTGACCATCGGAAAGGGCTTTTTCTGGAGCACAATGCACTTCGACATGCACGCCATCGGCTCCTGCGGCCACTGCTGCTCGCGCCATCGCGGGGATCAAATCGGGCCGGCCAGTGGCGTGGCTTGGATCCACAACAATCGGCAAATGGCTTTGCCCCTTGACATTCGGCACGGCGCTGAGATCGAGCGTATTACGCGTGGAGTCCTCAAAAGTCCGCACACCCCGCTCGCACAACACCACTTGCTGGTTCCCCTCCGAAAGGATGTATTCCGCGGATAGTAGCAAGTCCTTGACCGTAGCACTCATGCCACGTTTGAGTAAAACGGGTTTATTTGTGCGGCCGACTTCCCGCAACAGGTCGAAATTCTGCATATTGCGGGCGCCGATCTGGAACATGTCGGCGTAGCGGTTGACCAGCTCCACCTGACGCGGATCCATCACCTCGGTAACCACGGGCATTTCGTATTTTTTGCCGATGTCATGCAAGATGCGTAAGCCCACCTCGCCAAGTCCCTGGAAACTGTAGGGGCTGGTCCGCGGCGTGAATGCCCCGCCGCGGAGAATGTTGGCGCCAGCGGCTGTGACAGCGCCGG
>BEIM01000210.1 GCA_002898995.1 bacterium HR36 | reverse complement strand
AAAGGAACGTTTCCTGCCAGCTTCCTGCCGCGGCGAGAAAATTTTCGCCTTTGCTCTCACCGAACCGGATGCGGGCAGCAATCCTCTGGAAATGTCCAGCACCTGGCGGCGCGAAGGCGAGAATTACGTGCTCAACGGTGTGAAATACCTTATCTCTAATGGCGGCATTGCCAACGTTTTGGTAGTGTTTGCCTATCCGGAATCCGCACTCCAACAGCCTGCGGAAGCTGGTCGTCGCCCCGCCCGCATCAGCGCTTTTTTGGTCGAAACGGATGGCCCAGGACTGGAGCGCGAGGAGTTGCCTGCCAAACTGGGCATGCCTACTTGCAGCACGGCCATACTCGAGTTCCGAGATTTGCGCATCCCCAAAAACAATCTGTTAGGCCGCGAGGGTGACGGCTTTCGTATCGCCATGACAACGCTTATCAGTGGCCGGCTCAGCGTCGCCGCAGGATGCCTGGGGGTGATCGAGGACTGCCTGACGGAGTCCTTACGCTACGCTCAGGAGCGTCAGCAGCACGGCAAACCGATTGGCAAACACCAACTGGTGCAACAGCACCTCGCCTGGATGGAAACCTGGCGCGCTGCTGTGGAAGCTCTAGTTTACCGTGCAGCTGAGGCCAAACAGCACTGGGAAGAGGCCCATTCCCAGGCCGATCCCCAGGCCGAGCCTAGCGAACCTCTCCGCCGTTTGTACCAGCAAGCGGACCATCTGGCCGCCGTCGCCAAACTGTTCGCCGCGAATGCTGCCTGGGAGGTTGCCGACCGGGCGGTGCAGGTCTTTGGCGGACGGGGCTGGTCGGTCCTTTTCCGTCCCGGGCGCCACCTCCAGGATGTCCGCGTCTGTCGGATTTATGAAGGTACCGACGAAATCCTCCAACTCAAAATCGCTTCGTCACTGCTCGGCAAAGAGTACGAAGCGTATCGCTAGCGCACCTTCTGCCCGGGCGCTGCAGGCTGGCAAGCTAGCGTCGTTGTTGTGTTGGCGTTGTTTCGGAGGTTGACCACTTTTCATTTAGACATTGGCGCTGGCGAGCGGCGCTGATTCCTCAGAAATGTGCTTTCGCCCTGCTCCCTCGAGAAGGCTCATGACAGACAGTACCGGCCAGCTCCGCATCTCTGGCAAAGGCGATTTGGCACTGTTCCCCGATGCCCGTTCTGAACACAATTAATAATACAAAGCCGCGGCAAGGTCTGGAGCTGGCTAGCCGGCTGTCGGAGGGAACTATGGACTGGGAGCTAAATGAAAGGCTCAAACGGGAGTGGACGGATAAATTTGTGGTGGTGGACGAATCGCGGCCCGAACTGCGGCGCTTCCAGGGGATCGTCGGACGGGTCGTAACAGTCAACATGAATAATCGCTGCATCGTGGATTTTCAGGACGGGGCGTGGTACGACATTCATCCTGACTACTTACGGATGTGCGAAAATCAAGAAGAGGCACGCAAAAAGTACGATCCGAAAAAGAACAGCGCCCAGCCCATTCCAACGAGGCAAAGCTAACGCGCGGGCCACAACGAGGCACACAGGGGCTAAAGTTTATACCACTATGAGTGTTCTCAAGTGCGAAAGACGCAGCGGGAGCAAACTAGCGCAGCGTCACAGCTAAGCCGACCGGCCGAACTTGGTTCGGTCAGGTCTTGCCGGGTTTCGGGGGCGTCGTGGCTGGAGAAGCGGAGACGTCTTGGGAACCATATGCCTCGCGGAGGCGATAGCCAACGCCGCGTACCGTTTCAATCACCTCGCCTGCCGGCCCCAGTTTGCGGCGTAAGGATTTGATGTGGACGTCCACCGTCCGCTCCAGAACCAGGTCCGCGTCCCCGCCGGCGGCCTCTAGCAATTCGTCGCGGCGAAAGGCGCGTCCCGGTTGACGCAGGAACGTTTCCAGAAAGCGAAACTCGGTCAGGGTCAGGTGGACAGGCTCGCCATTAACGGTGACCCGGTGCGTTCGGCGATCCAGACGGATTCCGTGAGCGCTGAGCACCTGATGTGCCTCCTCGCCACCTGCACGCCGCAACAAGGCACGCAAGCGTTGAATGAGCACTTTTACGCTGAACGGCTTGGTCACATAGTCATCCGCGCCGACCGCTAAACCCACAATCTGATCAGCTTCTTCAGAACGAGCAGTGAGCATCAGGATAGGAATGCGGGCGGTCGCTGCGTCCGCGCGTAACAAGCGGCACACTTCCAAACCATCCATGCCCGGCAGCATCAGGTCGAGAATGATCAGGTCGGGCGGATTGAGCTGCGCCAGACGCAGCGCTTGGCGACCATCTCCACAGTTCTGCACTTCGAAACCTTCACGGGTCAAGTTATAGCGCAGCACTTCCACCAGTGCATGCTCATCTTCCACCAGTAACACACGCGTGGCCATACGCTCTGCCTCAGTGCCTGGTAGTTTCACGCACTAATGCCTCGGGATGATGGCGAATGATCTCTCCTTCCACCATGTAAACGACGTCCTCCGCTATGTTGGTAGCATGGTCGGCAATGCGCTCCAGGTGCCTGGAGGTCGAAAACAGGTTCAGCCCCGGCTCGATGTTATCAGGCGACTGCTTCATTACACCGATGAGGTGTTCGATGATCTGGCAGTTGATCCGATCCACACGCTCGTCCATCAAGCAGATTTCGCGGGCCAATTGCGAGTCGTTGCGGCGAAACGCCTCCAGACTGCGATGCACCATAACTTTCGCCAGGTCGGTCATCTCCCGCAATTGGGGCGGTGTTGGGAGTATGACCCGGCCCCGCAAAAAAGCGACCGCCCGCTCGGCAATGTTGATGGAGAGATCTCCCATGCGTTCCAGGTCGGTGTTGATCTTGAGAATGCCGGCCACCCGGCGTAAATCCGTCGCCACCGGTTGGTACAGCGCCAGGATTTTCAAGCATTCATTCTCGACCTCAACCTCCTCTTGGTCAATTTGCGTGTCCACATCAGGCTCCAGCAGCGCCAGCGCTAACTCGATCTGCCGCTCGCACAGTGCTTGGATGGCTTGGTCAACAGTCTGCAAGACGCGGCTGGCGAGCATCCAAACGCGTTTCTCCAGGTTTTCCAAATCACGGTGGAAATGAATCATGTTGCGGGCCCTGCTGTGCGTGGGCGCCTTGGCCTTGCTGCCTGCGCTCATAATCCTCCTTCGTTCTCCATCCACCTTGCCAGACGCGCTGGGTTTTTCAAGTCAGAAGGTATCTTTAGTTACTTTATCCGCCAAGCCAACGCGGGAGAGCGGGCGAATCCTTAGCCCTTGCCCCTGCTGCTGTAGCTAGCCGAAACGTCCCGTAATGTAATCTTCCGTAGCCTGTTTCTCAGGCCGAGTGAAAATTTTCGAAGTCGCTCCTATCTCCACCAGCCGGCCCTGGTAGAAAAAGGCCGTGACATCCGAAATCCGCGCTGCCTGTTGCATGTTGTGGGTCACAATGACGATGGTATAATTTGCCTTGAGTTCGAAGATGAGATCTTCAATCTTGGCGGTGGCTGCTGGGTCGAGGGCGGAAGCTGGCTCGTCCATCAGCAGTACTTCCGGCTCAGTGGCCAGGGCGCGGGCGATACATAAGCGCTGCTGTTGGCCCCCCGAAAGCATCATTGCCGATTGGTGCAGCCGATCTTTGACTTCGTCCCATAACGCTGCCCGTTTCAAACAATGCTCGACAATTTCCGCCAGCACGCGGCGGTTGCGAATCCCCGCAATTCTTGGCCCGTAGGCGACGTTTTCGAAGATGCTCTTGGGAAACGGATTGGACTTTTGAAAAACCATACCCACGCGGCGACGCAGGGTCACCACATCCGTGCTGCGATGGTATATATCTTGGCCATCCAGCAACACCTGACCGCTGAACCGCGTGTTTTCGATTAGTTCGTTCATGCGATTGAGCACGCGCAAGAATGTGGACTTACCACAACCCGATGGCCCAATCAAGGCCGTTACACGGTGTTCTGGAATGTCCATGTTGATGTCGAAAAGAGCCTGGTTGGTGCCGTACCAGAAATTGACCTGGCGCACGCTGATTTTGGGCCGCACCGCTATCTCACTACTCGGCGCTACTGGTCGCTGATTCAAGGCAGCAGACAGCGAAATCGTCAGCGTTGGTTTTTCTGCCATGGTCTCGCCATCACCTGCGCAAATCTCCAAGCCAATAGTCGCCTGGCTTCGCTTCTCATTCTGGCCGGGCACCTGGCACTGTCTCCAGTCGTCGTCAGTATAGCGGAAGCAGGGACGGCCAATGTGAAGATTCCATGTAGATTGTGTGTATAACACGAGACGGCCGCTGATTCGGGCTTGACATAGCCGAGGCTGGTGCTATGGCGTTTGCGAGCGATGAAGTGCTTGACGGCTCGGGGACTATTCACGGGGGGGGACAGCAGATGCGAGGAATGATCTTGGGTCTGATGCTGGCCAGCGCAGGCGCCACCTGGGCGCAAAATGCCATTACCGTGGGCAATGCGCCGCGTTTGAACGTGTCAGGGCAGGGAACGGTAGTGCCCACTATCGGGGCGGCACCCCGCCTAGGTAGCGTTACTCCCAGCGCAGGGCCCGTATTCGTACCCGTGGATGTCGCTAGTCGGAGCGTCGTGCCGCTTACTGCGGTCCAGCCTACTGCCTTTCGGCCGCGCCAGCCGAGTATTCTAGATCGGCTCGCTCAGCTGCTTCCGTTCGCCGCCAAGACAGGAGCCACTATTGTCGCTCCCGAAGCCGTCATTTTGCACGATAGCCTGCCCAGCATCACCATCAGGTAAAGTTCCGCAAAGCCAGCAACAGCGCACCAACCATCGGCAATCTCGAGACGCCCGCGCTCACTACGACGCAAATCCCTGCTGGACTTGCGCGATTTCCTCATTCTGGCGCAAGGCGGAATGGCCCCTACTTTTTCTTTGCCTTTACGCGGTGGAAAAATCCCACCGGGAGCAGAGATACGCGGAAGAATCTGGGGAAGTTGAAGCGTTGTCGAGGCGCGGCGTAGGGACGCCGCAGCAAAACGCCACCACGTATTTAGGATGCAAGAGGTCGTTCAGGTAATCGCAGGCCGCTCGAACGGCATAGGGTCGGCCGATACCATTACATTGCTGTGCGAGGGAATAGCGCTGGCCCGAGATGGGATGGCACCTCATAGGTAGGCGGGTTGCCATGCTGTGGCGCAGTGAGCTGGCTCGAGTTCCTCGGGATGGAGCATTTCAGCCAGGATATATGCCGACTCGACCAAACGCGGGCCGGGACGGTTGAAGTAATGATTGCCGTCTGCAACGTACACCCGACGAGAACGCACCGCTTGCAAATCCCACCAGCCGGGTAATCGCTCCAGGCAACCGAGTTCAGCGCGGCTGCGGGACACCTCCCAACCGCAGCAGGTGATGACAATTACCTGCGGATTGGCGACGAGCACGTCGTTCCAGGACAAATAACGCGAGGGTTGGCCGGGATAGTCAAGCACGGGGATGCCCCCAGCCCAGCTCACCAGTTCCGGCATCCAGTTGCCCGCGCTCATCACGGGATCGAGCCACTCCAGGCATAAAACGGTGGGTGCGGGTCGGCGCTGCGGGACATGCTGAGAAAGCTGCACGAGGCGGTTGTGCAGGTCCGCCACCAGGCGCTGCGCACGGTGCGCCACTCCTAAAGCCTCGCCGATCGCCTCAATCCCCTTCCACACGTCCAACAACGAGTGAGGTTTAAGTGCCACGATGCGAGGCGGATCGCGCCACGGGGGCGACTGGCCCAGCAGTGTTGCGGGCTCGCACGAAGCTGCAGAACGCCAAGAAGCCAGGGCGCGTTCCACATCGGCCAGGCTTACTGCGCAGACCTCGCAATGGTCTTGCGTCAGGATCACCGTTGGCCGTAGCTGCCGCAACAGTTCTTCATCAATCCAGTACACCGGCTCCCCGCGGTGCCACAGCGTGCGTACCTGTTCGTCAATCTCGCGGCTCGAGCGATCAACCTCGATACGAGGCTTGGTAAGCACAGGCAGGTGCTGAACTTCTGGCGGATAGTCGCATTCGTGGGAGCGACCTACGAGGAACTGGCCCATGTCCAGGGCGTAAACCGTTTCAGTGGCACTCGCCAACAGCGAAACAATGCGGAGCATTCTTCAGCGTGACTCGCAAAAAAGTTCGATGGCCTTACGCAAGGCAGTCTGCCAGGCAAGGCGCTCGGGATCGGGGTCCATGTCATGCGGTAGCATAGGCATCATGGTCATATCGGCGGGCGAATCAGAAGGTATAGGCGTAATCGCCTTCACCAGCACATCGGGCTGAATACCCCGGGATGTCACTGAGCTGCCAGAAGGGGTCAGCCACCGTGCGACACTCAGGTAGGCAGCGCCAGCGTAGCCATCGGCCAAAGGCACAACTTGCTGGAGCAAGCCCTTACCACGGGTGGTTCGGCCAACAATCAGGGCTTCAATGTGCACGGCCTGGGCATGGGACTGAATGGCCCCGGCCACCATTTCCGCAGCACTG
>BEIM01000209.1 GCA_002898995.1 bacterium HR36 | reverse complement strand
TATTGACGGCGACGGTGCGATCCGCGGCCTGGTTAGCCGATCAGGTACGGGCCAAGCTCGTAGTGGTGGCAACGCAGGGTGGGCACTCGGCGCTGGCTATTTCCAAGCAGCGGCTGCGTACTCCTGTGCTCGGAGTCAGCGATCGTCCTGAAACTGTGCGGAAAATGTGCCTTTACTGGGGTGTGCAACCCGTACTGTTAACCGAGCCAAACACTCCTGGTACTTTCCTACCTGCCGTGCTTCGCCAGCTCGGTAGTCAAGGCTGGGTGCAGCCGGGCGAACGCGTTGTGTTTGTGCTCGGTGCACACTGGTCGGGTAATCGCTGCCATAGCCTTCTCTTGTACGAGGTGTGAACCGTTTGCCCGAGCTAATTAGAATAACGGCATGGTGCGCGATTGGGCCTGGCTCAATGGTCAATGGATTCCCGCTCAGGATTTGGCCATTCCCGTTTGGGACGCCGGTTTCGTCTTTGGTGCGACGGTGACCGACTTGTGCCGCACCATTGGCCACCGGCTGTTTCGCTGCTCTGAGCACGTGCGGAGGTTTTTCGCCAGTGCCCAGCTTTGCGACATACCCTTGGCATACACGGAAACTGAGTTGACGAAGGTGGCAGAAGAACTGGTCGCGCGGCAGATCGCACGCCTCTCGGCCTGGGAAGATCTGGCGGTGGTCATTTTCGCGACCCCCGGCAGCGTCGCCCAGTATCGGCCCATCTCCGCCAGCCCGGATGTAGCCGACCAGGAGCAGCGCGCCTCCCGCCGCCAAGAGGGCGTCGGCAACTTCTTGGACGATTCTCCGACGCTGGGCCTCCACACCTTTCGCTTACCCTTGGAGCGTTATGCTCGGTTGTGGCGGACAGGTTTTCGGCTGATCAGGGTAGGGCAGGCTCCGGAGGATCACATATTTCCTCGCCAGGCCAAGCACCGAAGCCGGCTATACTGGTGGCGTGCCCAACGCCAGGTCGAACGCCAACAGCCCGGCGCCATCGCTTTGTTGTGCGACCGCGATGGCGCTTTGCTCGAAACCGCCTTCGCCAATCTTGTCCTGGTCTTCGGTGAGACCCTGGCTACTCCGAGCCTCGATCGCGTGTTGCATGGCGTGAGTTTGCAGGTGGTCGCAGAATTGGCCGACGCACTCGGCTGCAAGTGGCAACCCCAAAATATTTACCCCGACGCCGTCATGCACGCCGAGGAGGCTTTCCTGACTAGCAGCTCATTTTGTTTACTACCGGTGCAACAAATTGACGGCAAAAAGTTTCGCTGTCCTGGCCCCATGGCGCAGCAACTGCTCCGCGCATGGAGTGAATTGGCCAGCTTCGACTTGTTGGCCCAACTGGCAGCTCATGACCGCTGATTTCGCTGCAGCTACGAAAGCGGCGGCCGCTAGCTCGCCAGGCACCTAGCATTAGTCCCCGCGCACCAGTTATCAGCCCGGGGGGCACTGGTCCCAGCTTGCCGGGTACCGGTCCTCCCTCTCGATTTATTAGACCTCGGCCCGTCAGAAGCTCGCCGATTGCCCTTCCCGGACCCGACAAATCTGCGGTATCATATTGTCGCGGAGGACCCACCATGGCAGGCAACAGCAACGCTCAGCAGCCTCACATTCAGCCGATCGCTCACAACCGCCGGGCTCTGCACGATTTCGAGATACTAGACAGACTCGAATGCGGCATAGTCCTGACAGGCACCGAGGTCAAGAGCTTGCGCGAAAACCGTGTCAGCCTGGAGCAGGCCTATGCTAAGATCAAGGAGGGCGAAGTCTGGCTCCTGAATTGCGACATCCCCGAATATAGCGCCGCCGCTTATGGCAACCATGAGCCGAAACGGCCGCGCAAACTCCTTTTGCATCGCCGGGAAATTGCCCGATTGGCCGGTAAGGCCTCTCAGAAAGGGTGCACCTTGATTCCGCTGCGCATGTATTTCAAAAATGGTTGGGCGAAGATCGAATTAGCGGTAGCCCGCGGCAAAAAGCAATACGATAAACGCCAGAAAATCAAGGAACAAGAAGCGCAACGCGAAATTGCTCGCGCTTTGGCGCGCAAACGCCGTCGCTAGGCCGATCTCACTATGGCATGGAAGCACACTCAACGTTGGTGCCATTTGCTTTTTCCTAATGCTGTTTGGTATGCTGACCCAGATTGGCTCTCGGTATTATTCGACCAACATGGCCTTCGCTGGCATATCTGGCATGCACCACAGCGCCTCACGGTTATTAAGAATGCTCCGCATCGCGTCATCTACCGCATTGACTTAGATAACACGCTCCCTTGCCAGACCCCTTCCGCTATTTGGCAAGGGCTAAGCACGCAGAGCTACATCTACTGCAAGTGCTATCCTCTCAGTGGCGTCCGCGGCCTGACCGAACGGCTTGACCTCTCCTTCAAGACGCGCTGGGAATGCGAAAAATCTTTATTCCTCCTGGAGCACGGCATTCCTACTGGCCAGCCGATCGCATGCGGCCGAGACCCGCACGCTGCATACGTGATCACTCTCGGGTTGCAGGATGTTGTGGGTCTGGACTATTGGCTGCAGCATATTTATCCTAGGCTGTCTGAATCCGAGCGAGCCTACTTGCGCTTTACTCTTCCCCGCTTGCTGGCTTGCTGGATCGCGCGTTTGCATAGCCTCGGAGCCTACCATGCCGATTTACATGCCGACAATTTTCTTGTTCGCTATCGTCCGCATAGAGCACCGGAAATTTTTCTTATCGATACCCATGAAATCCGCTTAAGTAAGCCCTTGTCCTGGATCCAGACTCGTCGCAATCTTGCTCTCTTTGGTCGCTGGTTTTTAGACCGTTGCACTTCCCTCGACCGCCGACGCTTTTTTCACTATTACTTGCAATATCGCAGAGATTGGGAGCTTGACCGCCATCAGCAACAGCGTCTGGCTCGCAATCTTGAGGAGTATAGCTGGGGTTCACTGCAATGTTTTTACCGCCGCCACGATAAACGGCCCTGGCAGAAAAATCGCTATTTTTATCTCTGGCGCTCTGCACAACTAACTAATCACTTGGCTCGGTCGGGCCGGTGGCAAGCCTGGGCCGTCGCTGAGTTGCCTACCGAGAGTTTACGCCACGTTGCCCTTCAAGCAGAGCAGCTCTTGGCAGCCTGGCAAGCGCAAAAACCGCGCACACATAGCCCTTTCCACGCTTCCACAGAGTTGGGTCTAACCTTCGGCACCGATCACAACAAGGGTCAACGTTCCGCCTATCGCTATGGCCTAACGGTTGCTAATAGTGCCGGGCTGGCCCCTAGCGACTCGCAGCAATTAACTACTAATACGGAAACGGAAGCAATTGTATCACGCCCGGCCGCATTGCCTTCCTTAGTTCCGCATTGGCAAGATCGGGGACGTCGAGGGGGATTCTGGGAAACAGTCGTCGAGGTGGTTGGGCAACGTGTGCCAGTCCTAATCAAGGCATTTCGCCTCGGCAGTTGGCGCCAGCGCCTCGCCGAACATTGGCGCTGCGGTCCGGCCAGCCGATCTTGGCACAACGCTTATCGCCTCGGGCAACGTTCCTTTACGACACCGCGCGCCCTGGCGTTACTGCATTGGCGGAACCGATGGTGGCCTTCCTGGGCTTTCCTAATTTGCGAGAAATATCCTAACGCCCTCACGCTCCGCGAGGCTCTGAGTTACCTGCAACAAACGTTTCCTCATGATTGGCCATTACGTTTGCGGGCTTGGCTTCGCGCCTTGGCTCGCCTTATCGCCCGCTTGCACCGACACGGTTTTAGTCATCGCGATCTCAAAGCCGCACATTTCCTTCTCACGCGCGCTAGTCTCCACGGCGAGGCCCAGGAAGCGGCTTTTTGTTTAGTGGACTTAGTCGGACTGACGAAACCTCTTTACCTCACGCTTCGCCGCCGAGTACAGAATCTCGCACGGTTACAGGTTAGTTTTGCTTCTGATGCGTCCGTTTCCCGTACTGACCGCTTGCGTTTTTTGCTAACCTATCTCCGCGCTCTAGGGCGAAAGAGAAACGAATGGAAATGGTGGTGGCAGGCCATCGCCACGGCCAGCCAACGCAAGATCCTACGTAATCTTCGACAGCGTCGCCCGCTAACTTAGGATTTTCGTATGCCTCTGATATAGAGGTAACAATGGAACTCATTACTAAGATCCGTTAGCTGCAACAATTATTCAATCTCCTTCGCTCAGCACTGCGAACGTTCGGGCATACGACAGCTGATGAGTTCGCATAACTAACATGGTTGCTTGTTACCCGACAGTTCTAGCATAGCATGATGGCCGATGGCTCCCAATCTTGGCGCTTTACAATTTGCCCCCGCCCCAGGTGAAGCGCGATGTTTCTGAAAATCACGCAACCAGCTCGGTAATGGCAGGTCGAAAGTAGCTTCTAGTCATATCATGAAATAGCCGACCACCCACCAGACAACATGTCCACGTTTCGGCGCCCGATACAGACCTGCCTTCAGGAGACCCGCCATGATGCCGAACTGCTTCCCAAGACGCCGGTGGATACTCGCACTGCTTGCTCTGATGAGCAGCACAACTTGTCTCGAATCGCCTGCGGTCCTTGAGCAGGAGATTCAGGCCGCGACCCAAGATCGGGCGCTGGCTCAGCACCCCTTGAACTGCTGGGTGCTGCAAAGCCCGAGGCCAGAAGCGCCAGTCCCAAATTTTCCGTATGAAGGCAGCGGAGTATATGACCCCTATACGCGGTTATGGATTCATCACGGAGGACATGACGGTATCCCGCAAAGTTTCCAGACCTTTGTATTCGACCTGGTGACCGGGCTTTGGCAGCAGCGATTCCCCCCAACTTCGCCTCCTGGAGCTTGTTGTGTGGATGGGGCAAACGTGTTCGACCGCGCCCACCGCGTATTAGTGCGCTTCCCTGGAGGCAGCCTGGGTCATGGCTATCAATGGAGCCGAGGAGTCAAGTTGAAAGATTCGCATGTATGGATATATAATCCTGTTAGCAACGAGTTTACGAACATGCGACCGCCTCCTTATGGTTTAGAGGGCCGCAAGAAAATGCCTGTCGGTGGGCTTAACAGCAGCGGTACTTATGATCCGGAACATGAGTTGGTTATCAGTTTTGGTGGTGTCACTAATGCGGGAAGATTTAGCTATCTCTTTGCCTATGATGTATATGCTAATGAACTGTACATGTTACCTGGGAAAAATCCTCCGCCACCCCGGGACGGCGCGGGTATAGCCTATGATGCTAAACATAATAAGCTGGTGCTTTTTGGCAGCCAATATCTAGTGGATGATCGCACCTGGGTTTATGATTTCGCTAAAGAAGAATGGGAGGCATGGAGCCTCCGGCCTCACCCACCGGCCCATAAGGTAACCAAGGATTATTGCACCATACCGCGAATGGCTTACGATTCCCGAAATGGCATAGTTTTATGCTTAGTCTGGTTGAACGAGAATCAAGGGCACGAAACCTGGGCGCTGGACTTAGGAAAACGAGAGTGGCGGAAAGTTTGCCCAGGGCAAGAACCGAACCCCAGCAGGAGCCGCTCGCGTAACCTGGACTACGATGCAGAGCGCAACCTTTTTCTGCTGGAAAGCTCGTCGGCAAAAACCAATCGTCCAGAGATATGGACTTATCGTTACGCAGAGGCGGTGCCTGATGCACGTCCGGGCCGTCCGTCTAATTTGCGCGCGGTCAGCGAAGCGGATGGCGGAATTCGTTTACATTGGGACAGGGTATCTGGAGCCAAAAGTTATCGCGTGTATCGTGCGGTAGCGGAGCTGCCTTGGAAAACGCAGTTTGCGCTAGTGGCCACAGTGACCGAACCGAGTTGGCGAGATGTCGCACCAGCACGAAACCTCACCACCTGGTATCGGGTTACCGCGCTGGACGAAGCGGGTCGAGAAAGTGAAGCGAGTTGGCGTGCGCGGAGCCGGCCGCAGGTCCCCACAGCCCCGGTCGTTTCCGTTCTTGCGAAGGACCGCGTCCTGGTGCGATGGAAAGCTAATCCGGCCGAGGATGTTTTGGGTTACCATCTATACCGCGGTAAAGTGGTCGTACGTGCAGTTAGCAAGGGGAGTCCCGGCCCATGGCGTGATAATGACCCGGCATATGATCAGCCGCGTGTGGCGGAGGTCGTTGATATTGTGCAATGGAAACGGCTGACCAAGGAACCTACTCGAGAGTGTCAATGGCTCGACACGGTCCCGTTAAAGCCGGCTGGGCCGGAATCGGGAAATTACCCCTGGGCAGTGTACGCCTACGTTGTGCGCGCAGTGAATCGTCTTGGGTTGGAGAGTGGCCCATCGACGTATGCCTTGACTATTCCTTCGGAGCCACGGAATTTGCTCTGCCGCGAGGATGGCGACTTTGCTGAGTTGAGGTGGGACGCCGCCCAAGAGGAAAACATCATCGGCTACCACGTGTATATGCTGCGGGGCACATGGGAAATCGTGCGTGTCACGGAAAAACCGCTGCCGCAACCGTGTTTTCGCTACCAGGTCGGCAAGAATTGCGTGACGCGGTTCTG
>BEIM01000208.1 GCA_002898995.1 bacterium HR36 | reverse complement strand
GACGAACACGCGCATCTCGAGGCCCAGCCGCAACTGCCTGCTGTAACGGTCGGGCACCTTACCCCGAAAACGCAAAGTATCGAGCCGCACTAGACGCACCACCGGATCCCCCACGCGCAAATACGTGCCTGGTGCCGGCGGACGTGTCTGCACAATACCTGCAAATGGTGCCCTGATTGAAGTATCCCGCATTTGTTTGCGCGCTTGTTCCAGCTCCACCTTGCGCAACTGCAAAAGTGCCAGTTGCTCCCGCACTTGATTCAGGGCAGAAGCGTAACGCGCCTCGGCGACCTTGAGTGCGGCCTGCAAGCGGTCGAGTTCTTCGGGAGAAATCGCGTTGCGGTTGAGCCGATGCAATACGGTCGCCCGCTCCAAGGCTAGACGTGCTTCTTCAAGCATGGCCCTTTCCTGCTCTACAGGCGGCGCGTTTTCCGGTCTCAAGACACTGTCGGGCTGGTCAGGCGGCAGCCCTAACCGCGCACGGAGCGCCTGCACTTGAGCCTCCGCCAGGCGCTCTTGCAGGCGATAATCTTCGTCGTTGAGCTTAACCAAAAGCTGGCCAGCATCCACGTGGCTGCCAATATCTACATAGACCCGCTCCACTCGCCCCGCGACTTCCGTGCCGACCAAGGCCTCTTCGGCCTCGACCAAATTGCCCTGAATGCGCAACACCCGGGGCCAGTAGCGTTTTTCTGCCCGCACCAATGGCGGGTCGTTCCCAACATCGGCTGGTTCTTCCACCAAGCCAGATCCGCGCGCCCGGCCATCCCACTTCCCGCTCACGCCTATTAGCCAGACACCAATCAATCCTGATATCCCAAGAAGACCCATCACCCACAACCAATTGCGGATTCGCATGGCGGCAAAATCCTCGTGTGCTTGAGAGCGGCGGGCCTAAGGCTGGCGCGGCACACCAGAGCATCGGCCGCAAGCCCGCCCGAGCCATACGGAAGCGCGGGGCCTCAGCCCTTCAAGCCCAATAACGAACCAACACAGCCAATCGTTGCTCGTACTTGCGAATGGCTATAGGCATAATAGGCCCCAGCTTTGGTTTTTCCAATTGGCTGGCGGCTGTATTGGTCCGAAAACTGCATGGCTACTGTGCTTACGAAGCTGGCATTGCGAAGGCGCCGATAACGTTTACACGGGAGCCGGCCTACGGATCATGGTGGCGCTAACCGCTGGGCTTGACCGTTCGACAGCAGTCCGTGCTTGCGGGCAAAAAACCTCTGACGAATCTCGTGTGAATTGGTACCATAATATGCGAAGCGGTCGGAGCAGCAGAAGAGGCGAACGCAGGGTAACATCCTTGCTCTGTTGGTTGGTCATATCACTTGCCCAAGGTCCGAGGAATCTATCATGGTTAGCACGCCGCAGCAGATAAAGGACTTATTGGGAACACCGCCGACCGAAATCAAGCCTGGGCAGTGGTTGGAGTTATTCACATTCTTCGGCAATCTTGCGCCCCTGTGGTTTTGCGAGCAAGCCGTGCGACTGATGGAAGCGGAGGCAAACTGGCATTTTTCTTCACCTCAGTTGCCTCAAGATCGCGGCTCGTGCTGGATCGTCATGGCCTTGCATGCCCCCGACAAGTACCCAGTGCTGCGGCCCGCGTTTGTGCTCCCGCTGCAATGGCAGCGACGCGAAGACAAAGACCCACGCTTGCCACCCAAGTTGCAGGCTTTGGCGGATACAGTGCGCACGGAGTTAGCGATCAATTTCAAGCAAGCGGAATATCGCCAGTGGAACTTGTTCCTGCATCCCAACTTCGCACCGTCGGCAGACCAACCTGATTTCAGTGCCTGGGATGATCAGCTCAGCTTCGAATCGGGCTGGGTCGCACTAGCTGGGGGACTTTACCTGGCCCAGAACGACGGCCAACCTGATGAACATGTTTGGGTATCCGCTCGCTGGGATTCTAAAAACGGAATTCGACGCGTCGGTCATTTACCAGAAAAGCTGGCTTTGGCTCGCAAATTTGGTGTGCGACGTTTCTATATCCCCAATGAACAGGACAACGAAGTCCCTAGTGAGTACCAGGATATCGTGTGCAAGCTTCGCCAGGCCAGCAGCAATCTTCCGGATGTCCTCAGCGAGTATCTGAGTTCCCTGGACGTTCGACCCGCGTGTTCCCCTCAGGACGAAGAATCCTTTCAGCGATGCGTTTCCTGGTACATGCGGCAGCTTCGCCCCTCGGAACATTTCGAATATTACTGCGAATGTCTGCTGCCGTATTTGTCGTGCAAACTCCGCAATCAATGGCAGACCAATTACCCTGCCTGCCAGCCGCAAGTATTGGTAACCGTGTTGAGCCAGAGCTGGAATCTGGCCTTGCTTGTTCCCAGGGTCTTTGCGGTCACCAAATGCGTTTTCCTGTACACGCCCCACGATCGCATCATCGCGACCAGCGTGGATACCGTGCGGAATTTGTTGCGGCGATTCACCGACATAAGCGACGCCAGGTGGCTGCCTTTTCACGACGAGACCATGGTGGCCACTTTTCGCCAGCTCGAAGTCTGGCAAGAATGCCCGCCCGAAAAACTCCTCGTAGATATCACGCCTGGGAAGAAGCCCATGTCGCTGCACCTGTTCAGTGCGGCCCCCATGGGGAGTTGGATACTCTACGTGGACAGCAAGCAGACCAATGGGCGGCCAGTGCCGGGCAGCGAAAAGCTAGTGTGCTGGCGCCGCGAATGATGTGCACGCGATGTTTGAACGTACCGTGGCGGGCTCACCCTCACCGCTCCCCGCTTGGGAATGCGGTCGAGCGCAGATTCAGTTAGCCAGTAAGGTAAGTGATGTTGCATAACCAGCGGCCCGTATTATAATGCCGAGCCATCCTCGGACAGGGACAGGGACCTGGCCCTGAACAGAGGCAGGCGAATGGGAAGGATACAGGCCAGGAAGCCGCGGGCCGTGATTATCAGTTTGGCGATGGCCGCCTTGTGCTGTGCTGCCACAACCCAGTGGCAGATTCACTTGCACTGGCCGGTGGGTCAGGAATTGCTTTATCGCGGTGAAGTGCACGAGACGGCTAGCGGTCGCGGCGTTCAATTTCGCAGGGAATACGCGTTAGAGGTCCGCGCCCTGGCTTTAGAACAGCGCGGGGACGATGTCGAAGTAGCGTTCCTGACACTCTTACGCCCGAAAACTGCTGGACTTGCTCAGCCCGAAAATGGTACGGTGCGATTGGAAGTAGCCTGGGTGACAGCGCTGGGCGAAATCATCGCGCCGAATCGCATGCCACCTACTGTTTCCTTGGAGGCGCCCACCACCTGGGAATGCGGTTTCGTGGCGCGTTTTCCAAGAACACCTGCTTGGAAGGAGGGTCAGACCTGGCAGCACACGGAGCCAGGCCAGCCTGTTGAAGAGTGGCGCGTCGTTCGCCGCGAGAACCTGGCAGGCACAACCTGCGTCAAGTTATTGCGTGTGCAAAAGAGCGAAGATTGGGAGAAGCCCCGGGCCGACCGACGCGCCTGGTATCGCCGGGATGTCATCTGGTTGGAGCCGCGACTTGGTATTGCTCAGCGCGTGGAGCGCGAAATCGCTCGCCGCGAACCTGCTCATGTCCAGGCTACCGGCAGCATCATCACACGCTATGAGTTGGTTAGCTCTTTGCGTTACGAACCCCGGCTCCTCGAAGATTGCAAGCGCGATATTCGCCTGACGGCCCAATTGCAGGATCAACTGCGTGATCTGCTGACGCCCGGGCGAGCGGCCAAACCCGAGGACTTTCTCGCTCTGGTTCGCCACGCTGAACAAGCTCAGGTCGGGCCAGCGACGCCGTATCGCCTCGCGTTGCAGCGTCTGGCGCGGACGGCGGAGGCGGCCTCGCGCAGGGAGGTCACTCCCGTGGCTGCCCAGGATGTTCCAGCCGGTCTGGAAATCGGCAAAGCGGCTCCTGAGTTCCTCGTTCCCGATTGGCGCACCGGGCAAAACGTTTCCCTGCGACAATTCCGTGGCCGGCCTACGTTGCTACTCTTTCTCCAACCCCGCTCCGATCTCAGTCGCGAGGTGCTTCTTCAGGTCCAGCGCCTGGTGCAAAACAATCCTGAGTGGGACATGCGCCCCGTTGTCTTGTTTATGGAAGAGGACCGCGAGGCAGTTCGCGATCTGCTTCAGCGCCGTGATTGGCCATACCCGGTTCTGCTCGGTCGCGCATTGCGGGCTAGCTACCAGGTGGAGGCCACTCCCCGCCTTGTCTTGCTCGATGGCCAGGGAGTCGTACAGGGCCAATACACCGGTTGGGGGCCTGAGATTCCACTGCTGCTGCGGCGCGATCTACGCCGCATTGCCGAGAAAAAATAGTCCGCGCACTTCCACTCCCTCCACCTTGCTGACGAATCGTCTACCCTCGATCGCTTGTAGAATTGTCCCAACAGTTACAACCGCTACCAACGCTACCGTAACGCTTAGTCCGAAGCACGCTTGCCCTTGCAAGGAATGGCGCCGATCCGATAGTATCGAAAGGGAGCGTCTTAGCACGGTCTTCTTCCGATGGGGCGATAATTGCAGGAACGGCTATGCTGGGAGCGCAATACCGAATTCAGGAAAGCACCCGTCGTTGTGCCCGTACTGGGCGCGAGTTGCAACCAGGCGAGGTATGCTACAGCGTGTTATATGAGCGAGATGGTCAACTGGTCCGCGAGGATTACTCTGTCGAGGCTTGGCAAGGTCCACCCGCTGGAGCCTTTTGTTTCTGGCGGGCGCGGGTGCCACCGGTAGAACGAAAACCGCGTATTGTTTATTCTGATGATACGCTCTGGGATTGCTTCCTGCAATTGGCCGACCGCCAGGAACCGCAATTGCTCCAGATGCGCTATGTGCTGGCGCTGCTGCTGATCCGCCGCAAACGCTTACGCCTTTTAGCAGTGGACTGGCGTGACGGTACGGAGCTTCTTCGCTTACGCTGCCCGCGCACTCGACAGGACTACGAAGTCCTCAATCCCGGCCTTTCCGAAGGCGACCTCGAGCTCGTGCAGCAGCAGATTCAGGAGCTGCTGGCTATTTCTTAGCGAGCTGAACATGCAGAAGCGAAATAAAGTACCCAGTTTGCCAGCCAACATCGCCCGATCGGCTCGTCCACTTTTGTTGCTGGGAATGTGCTGGCTGGTTATGTGCCTAGCAGGATGCAGTTCTTGGACCGGCCACCGCGAGCCACCGCCTCCCTGGGGAAGTTTTCGCCCCAATGTTGAGCAAGTCGTGGCTTATTTGGATACCAATGCTCGCAAAATCCAGTCGCTGCGTTTCGACAGCGTGGACATTACGGTTAAGCAAGGGCAGCAGACCTTCGGCGCCAGCGGTATGCTTGCTTACCTCAAGCCTCGTAGTTTTCGGCTGATCGCCCACGCGGGATTGCAAGACCAAGCCGATCTCGGATCGAATGACCGCGAGTTCTGGTTCTGGTTTCGTCATGATAAGAGCAACGCCATTTACCGCTGCGCCTATGATGATCTGCCCAACGTTCGTAGCTTACGCATCCCGGTCCATCCCGATTGGTTAGCGCAAGCCTTGTGCGTGCAGGAAATTGGCCCGGCCAATCAGTACCATGTGCAAGAACGTGGAGATAGTATGGTGCTAAGCACTCAGATCGTTTCACCGCAAGGCCAGGCCTTGGTGAAAAGCATTACTGTCTCCACGCGCGGCCCTCTGGCGGGACGCATTACAGCCATGAGTTTGCGCTCCCCGCAAGGCACAGTGATTTGGTCAGCGGAAATCACCGAATATCACCGCGACATGGGCCCTTATTTGGTACCCCGTAAAATCACGCTCCGTTGCCCGTCCGAGCAACTGGAAATTGCTCTGAAATTGGACCGAGCTCACGTTAACATTTTGCAGCCTGGCAACACTGGCGACATGTTCGTCAGACCGCCGAAACCAGGCGTCCAAGAAATTGACTTAGCCCGCGCTGCTCCTATTTCCTCTGCCACCTATATGCCGCCCGAATTTAGACGCTAGCGGCTAATTCTTAGTTGGGGCGAACTAAGCAGCCCTTCCACTTCAGTTGCGGTCACCCAGGCAAAATCCCCTGGGATGCTGTGTTTTAGCGCGCTTATAGCCACGCCCCAATCCAATCCTTTCTGTACATCGTTTTCTAATAACCCGTGAATGAGCCCAGCCGCGAAGGCATCTCCCGCTCCTAGACGATCGACAATCTCCACCTCATAAGTGCGCGTCTGATAAAGCTTCCCGCTCGCATAGGCAATGGCCGTCCATTTGTTGAGCCACACCAGGGGGTTTTCGCGCAATGTAATGGCTACTACTTGCAGGTTCGGATACGTCTCCGCCAAACGTCGCGCTACCAGAGCATAGTCAGTCTCCGCGATCCGCAAAACCTTATTAGCATCCTCCTCGGTAGTTATCAGTACTTGAGCCTGTTGTACAAACTGGTGCATCCAGCGATAAGCCTCTTCGGTGCTCCAGAGCTTGGCCCGATAATTGAGATCGATGCTTACCGTAACATTAGCAGCCCGCGCAGCCGCAATCGCTTCCAT
>BEIM01000207.1 GCA_002898995.1 bacterium HR36 | reverse complement strand
GCGGATCGGGAGATTCGCGCCGCACGCACTATTCATGAGGCTGGCCCGGAAGACGTGACCTTTTTGGAAAGCGATCGTCCCCTGCGGCAGGGAGCGACACTGCGGGCAGCAGCGGTGTTGACTAAACCGGGAATGTTGACGACCCAGGGGAATGGACAAGGACGTGGGCCCGGGCACCAGGGCATCACGGTCATAGAGACCAACGACCCTTTGGCCGCTTTCGTTCAGGTGTATCAGCGTCTGCACAGCTTGCCACCGCCGCGCTTTAGCGGGATTGATCCGCGAGCGGTCATTCACCCGACCGTTCGCCTGGGTAGGGAGGTCGAAATCGGCGCCGGGGCGTATATCGGTGAAGGTACGGTTATCGGCAACCGCTGCCACATCTACCCCGGCGTTGTCATCGGCCGATTCTGCACTGTAGGCGAGGAGAGCACACTCTATGCGAACGTGGTGATATACGACGGCTGCACCTTGGGGAAGCGGGTAATTGTGCATGCTAACTCCGTGATCGGCGCGGATGGGTTCGGCTACCGCCAGCAAGACGGTCGCCACGTCAAGGTGCCGCACCTGGGCAGCGTGGTGATCGAGGACGATGTAGAGATCGGCGCATGCACCACCATTGATCGGGGAACGTTTCAGGCTACGCGAATCGGTGCAGGAACGAAGATTGATAACCTGGTGCAAATTGCCCACAATTGCCGCATCGGACGGCACAATTTGCTTGTGGGGCAGGTCGGCTTAGCTGGCTCGGTGACCACTGGCGATTACGTTGTGTTGGCGGGACAGGTAGCGGTGCGCGACCATTGCACGATCGGCGATCATGTGGTTGTTGGAGCCCGCGCCGGCGTGATTCAAGACATACCGCCTGGCCAGAAAGTGCTGGGTGAGCCAGCCATGCCGGAGTGGGAGTATAAGCGGCTGGTGCTATTGTTCCAAAAGCTGCCGGAGTTCCGCCAACAGCTGGAAGAACTCCGCAAACATTTCGAGCGCACATGAGCGAAAGGCTCGATGCTTACGGTGAGCGGATGCCCCCCACTCCTGATCTAGAAGCCGGCGGGCGGTCTGATACCGACGAGCCGATCGGTCTGTTAGCAGGTAGCGGCCAATTGCCGCTGGCCATTGCGGTTGCGCTCAAAAAGCGGAATCAGCGCGTTGTCTGCGTCTTCATTCGCGAAGAAGCGGATGCCCAGTTGCAAAAGCTATGCTGGCGGTTTTACTGGGCGGGCCTGACCAAACTCGGGCGGATGATTCGCTGCTTTCGCCGAGAAGGAGTCGTGCGCATCATTCTCGCGGGGAAAGTTCACAAAGCGCGGATGTTCACGCCGTGGCGGGCGTGGCGACTCTTGCCGGATTGGCGTGGCATTGTGTTTTGGCTCTTCCGCCGCGAGAAGCAGGATCACCGCGACGACGCTTTGACCTTGCAAATCCTGCGCGAATTCGAGAGGGACGGCATGACTTTCGAGCCTGCAGTGAAATGGTGCCCCGAGCTGCTCGCCCCAGCAGGGATTCTGACCCGCCGACCACCTACCTCGGAGCAATGGGCGGATATTCGCTTCGGCTGGCGTCTTGCCCGCGAAATCGGCCGACTGGATATTGGCCAGAGCATCCTGGTCAAAGAGCGCGCCGTTTTGGCGGTGGAAGCGCTGGAGGGTACAGACCGTGCCATTGTTCGTGCTGGGGAGCTGTGTCCGGCTGGAGGATTCACGTTGGTCAAAGTCGCCAAGCCTCAGCAGGATCCGCGCTTCGATCTGCCGACGATCGGCCCCGACACCGTGCAGGTCATGCACCGCGCTGGCGGGCGCGTCATCGCGATCGAAGCGGGCAAGACCATTGTCCTGGACCGCGAGCAGACCCTATGCCTAGCCGATCGGCTCGGCCTGGTTATCGTGGCACTGCGGGACGAGCAGGTGGCCGCTTGCTTGGAAGGGCGTTAGCTGTCCGGCGGACATTCGCCGGCGATGCGACGGTAGATTTCCAGAGCACGGTCAAAAGCGCGGCGGGCGTCTTGGCGTTCGGCCGGCGCGATCATCGAGTGCCGCGCTCGCCACAATTGTTCGATACATTCCTGGCACCAAAGCGCACTTTGCCGCGACGCCCGTATAGGCTGGCCTGCTACCAGGACTTCCACGGGATTGGTGTGCAGTTGCGGGAAACTCCGCAATGCCACCCAGCTACTGCGCGCGAGGGGAATGCGGAATTCGAGGTGGTGAATCTGATCATCGGCAGGCACGATTGCCTGGGCCACCGACCGGCCGTTGACCACCACCTCCACCAGACGTTTATCAGCAGCCAGTACCGCTCCTCCTTTGGCCGTGCCCAGCGGTAATTCCCGTGCAAAGGCTACTCGCGCCTGCACGCGTACCTGGCCCGGTTCTGCGAGCTCTACTTTCTCACCCATCATGCGACCGTTGACGGTAAATTGCACCGCGTGGGCATAGCCATCCGAAACGTAAGAACGCCCTTGCCGCAAAGCCTCGCACCAAGCAGTGAAATCCACGCGGTCCACTTTGCCAAGATAAACATAAACCCGTCCTTCGCCGACTCGGCTGCCACTGATGCACGGGAAATCCGTTTCGCCGCTGACTTTCAATGGAAAACCGCAATTCATAATGTGGTACCAGCAATTCCATTCCAGCACCCGCGCGGTATCCATGGCACTGATAAAGTCGCACAGGCCCAGAGCGGTGGTCACGAAAATCTCCTGCGCGCCGATCCCGTTCAGCTCCGGGATGGCATAATGCGGCAGAACTTCGTGGAAATCGCCCTGACCGCGAATAGCTCGGTCAATTGCCTCACGAAGACGCGTCAGACTACGCAACGCCTCGTGAGCGGTAATGCGCCCATCGCCATCGGCGTCCATTTTGTCGAACGGTTCTGGCAACAATCCCGCTGCCGCCTCTTCTCGGGTAATGGCACCATCACCATTTTTGTCGAGAGCCGTGAACAATCTCCTGGCAGCGTTGGCGGGTTCGATTTGCAGCCCGTTGGCCGAGTGCGCGTAGCCGGTTACCGCACCCTGTGCCTTGGCCCAGCGGAGAACAGGCGTGGTGTAGGTAGGCCAGCCTTTTTCTTTCGTGCCCTCCGAACCTGGGTAAGTCTGGTCGCGCAGATTAATTAGGCACACATGCCCCAACGCTTGTGAGCCAAACCCGCTTACTTCGATATCGTATTTCAGGACGGTGAAGGGTTCGCTGATTTTGTGCGGATGCGGCTCGAAGAATTGCCGTTGAAACTCGAAACAAGGACCCCAGGTCAAATTGCAACCGACATTCAGTCCCTCGCCTTTGACATGCAGGAACATGTCCTGGGCCAAGACGCCCTCGGTGGGATTGGTATAATGCGCACAACCAGCAGCGTGAATGTGATGGTCGCCGCAATAATAACCGTGCTCCATCATATTGATCCACCGTTGTAAACGTACTTCCAGCTCCAGTTCGCCTTTTTCGGGAACCACAATCTCGCGGCGGAGCACGCGGTATTCAGGGCCGCGACCGTACTCCATTATCAGTCGGCCTGGCGGCAAATAGACCACGCCGCCATCAGGACGGTAAATTTGCTCCTGGAAGAAGAAGTCGGGAGCCAGGCGTTTGGCCTGCGGGGGATAAACGCGGCCTAGTGCATCCTTGAACGTAAAGCGTCCCACAGTGGGCTGGCCGTCCCAATCGCGTACCCGCACCCGGACTGGAATCGCGGGGCGCACCGTAAAAAGAATTGGTACTTCGCCGCGAAACCCCAGATCTTGCGTCCCTTGCCCGACATCAAAGCTCAGCGTCGCCTCACGCTGGCCAGCCTGGCTGCTATGAATCAGAGCAAGGGCGTATTCCACCTTCAGCCCGCTGAGGTTTGGCGTCATGGGTTGTCGCGTAAACATTTCCACATCGAGAAACCGATTGCGATCGGCGGGTGCTTTGCCTGCCGCACCTCCTGAAAAAATCGGACCGGCCTGTGGGCTAAATATTCGCAGCGGCTTGGTTACGGTGCTTTCGTTGATCACCTTGAGAATCACCGGTACATAACCCCCCTGCTGTAACACCGCTGCCGCAGGCCCGCGCTTCGCTTTGACCCGCGATTCGGGGTTGATGTTCACCTCGACCAATACGTGGGGGTCGAGCAATTCCTGAATACGGCGGGCGTCGTGCTGCGCAATCGCTGGCTCCAGCGCTTTTTTCGTTTCCGCCATCAATGGATACCCCAAGAAATCCAGGGCTTTCAGCAATCGCTCGACATTGGCTGCCAGGGGCTGCCCTTCTACCTCGATGATGTCCAATCGGACTCCACCGCGCGCCTCCCAGTGGGCTATCAAAAGCGCTACCGCCCACACCCCTACCGCATACCATAGCGTTCCTCTGGTCCGCATGGTTAGCTCCTTGTTGGACAACTGCCGACACTTTTTCGCGTACCAGCTTATAACGTAGCTGTCCGGCCCTGGCGCGTCTAACCTCGCCTTCACTTGTGCCATCTCGAGGGCTGCGTGGTCTCGGCAATGCTGTAAGCATCCTCCTCGCGGCTCTGATACGCGGTGATAAGCTCCGCCAAGAAACCAATCGACATCATCTGGGCGCCCAGCAACACCGCAGCTACAGAGTAAATCAGTAGCGGGCGGGTATGGAGCGGCGCATACGGATAACCCAGGAATTGCGTCAGCACCCACAGCACCGTCAAGTATCCCATGCCCACTAAGCCGAAAAGGCTCAACACCATGCCGATAGTGCCCAGCAGGTGCTGCGGGCGCCGGCCATAGCGGGTCAAGAATTGTACCGTCAGTAGGTCCAGGAATCCTTTGATAAAACGGCTGGCGCCATACTTAGAATGGCCGTACGGACGGGGCCGGTGATTAATCGCCACTTCGGTTACACGAAAACCCCGCGCTGCCGCTAGTACCGTAATAAAGCGATGTAATTCCCCATAGAGCCTAATCTCGCGGAAGACTTCCTGCCGGCCTAGTTTCAAACCGCAGTTGTGATCGTGTAAGTATACACCCGTCCACTTGCTGACAAGCCAGTTGAATATGCGGCTTGGGATTACCTTATGCCAGGGATCATGGCGGACCTTTTTCCAGCCCGTAACTAAATCATAGCCTTGGTGCAGCTCCTCAAACAACCGAGGAATTTCGCTGGGATCATCCTGTAGGTCGGCATCTATAGTGCAAATCAAGTCGCCTCGCGCCACACGGAATCCAGCAGCGAGAGCGGCGGCTTTACCAAAATTGCGGCGGAAGCGAATGCCATAAATGCGTGCGTCCTGCTCAGCCAACTGGCGAATCGTTTCCCATGATCCATCCGTGCTGCCGTCATCTACGAAAATAAACTCCATGTCCCAGCCTTGCTTGACAGCTACCGCCATTAATTCCTCCGCTAGCGCAGCCAGGCTTGCTTGCTCATTATAGACTGGAATCACCACTGAAATCACCGCGTCGGTCTCCCAAGTGACATCCTTTTACTAACCATTTTAGCCCGCCAGGAGTCAGTAGCCCAATCGCGACTATAACCTCGCTTATTAGCCCAATCAGGCGCATGAGCACAGCGGCTAATGCTGCTTCGGGAGCGCTACTGAGACCGGTTTGCGTCAGCAGAATCGCTAACACCCCTTCGCGTACGCCGAGGCCACCGGGTAACATGCTCACAAATCCCAGCACCACGGCTGCCGTGATACTGAACGTCGCCAACCACCATCCACTACTCGACCACATTACAGGCACGAGAGCCCGCAGCGCAGCCCACATACTTAGTCCTAATAGCAGCCAGTTAATCACTCCCACGGCCAAGCCCATAACCAGGACCTCTGCATCTAAGCCGCGCCCAGGTAACTGATCGGCTCCGCCAGTCCGCTGCAGAAGCCAGTTAGCCAGGCGATTGAACCCTGCAGGAAGCAAGGGTAGGAGCATAGCTAGTCCTAAGAGACTAAAACCTCCCGCCGTAGCCCAAATAGGCCAGGACTCCGCGAAAAATGACCAACCTAACAACTCCGCTAGACGTCGTGCCCAATCCTTGGCCTCGACCCGCAGGAGAAGCAGCGCCGCTACCAAGAAACTACCGGCAGCCATACAGGTCAACGTTTCGTAAAACACCGCTAATATAGCCGCCGCGGGTTGCACTCGCACCTGACTTAGCAAAGCGGCACGCAGAATCGGCACCAGCGCTTTGCCGGGTACGTATTTCCCTAAATGGCCAACAAAATAGGCGCGAAAAATCGCAAGTTTGGGCGTGGGTTGGCCTAAATGGCGCAGGCACCAGCCCCAGTAAAGCAAACTGGGCAAGAAAGCCAACATATAGATCACACCACACAGCAGGGTCCAACCGGGTTCTAAACTCCAGGCCCTTTCCGGAAGATGAGACCATTGTCGGATAAATTCCCAGGCGACGAAACCCACGACTAAGCCCGTGAGCAGCCATTTGCCAAGAAACTTGAGCCAGCGCACGCCCGGATTCTCCTGATCCTTATCGCCGAGAACGATAGCGCGAACGCCGCGGTTTCTTCACTTTCGGAGTGGCAACAGCCTGACCCCGCACGCGATAAATCATGTCGCGCACTTGTACGGCCCGCTCG
>BEIM01000206.1 GCA_002898995.1 bacterium HR36 | reverse complement strand
CGATCCGCAACGGATAGCGGTCTATGGCGGCAGCTATGGCGGATTTATGGTGCTCGCTGCCGTCACGCGCTACCCTGATCTTTTCGCCGCTGGGATTAGTGTCGTCGGCATTGCTAATTTCGTTACTTTTCTGGAGAACACTGGCCCCTATCGGCGTGCCCATCGGGAAGCGGAATATGGCAACCTTCGAGAGCATCGTGCTTTCTTAGAGGAAATTAGTCCTATCAGGCACGTGGATAAAATCCGGTGTCCCATGATGATTATTCACGGTGCTAATGATCCCCGGGTGCCTATTGGCGAGGCCGAACAGATAGTCGCTGCCTTGAAAAAACGCAATATTCCCGTGGAGTATCTTCGCTATGAAGATGAGGGACATGGCCTGGCAAAGTTGAAAAACCGCCTCGATGCGTACCCGAAAATGGTCGCTTTCCTCGACAAATATCTCAAGAGTAAGTAAGAGGATTTCATCATGAAAACTCGTGAGCAAGCGTTGCAGATAGTTCAGGAATTTACCACTAATCCCGCCTTGATTCGCCACATGCTTGCAGTGGAATATGCCATGCGGGCTTATGCTCGCAAATTAGGGGAAAACGAAGAAACCTGGGGTATAGTAGGACTCTTGCACGATTTCGATTACGAGCGCTGGCCCAATCCGCCCGATCATCCGCTGCGGGGTGCAGAAATCTTACGGGAACGAGGCTGGCCCGAGGAGATTATATACGCTATCAAGTCGCATGCTGATTACCTTCCCGATTGCCCGCGCCTGCGCCCGATCGAAAAAGCCCTCTATGCTTGCGATGAATTGTGTGGTTTTATCTCCGCTTGTGCTCTAGTCCGTCCCGATGGCATTCTCAGTCTTACTGCAGATAGTGTTTTGAAAAAGTTGAAACAAAAGGGCTTCGCTGCTAAGGTGAATCGCCAAGACATTTACCGCGGAGCCGCGGATTTCGGCGTAGATTTACTGGAACATATTCAGTTTCTTATCGAGGCTCTCAAGCCACATGCCGCGGAGTTAGGGCTTGCTGGCCGCAAAGATGCCGGCCTAGATCCGACCTAAACTATGATCAAAGGCTAAGCAATTTCATACACTAAGCTTTTCTAACCTGGATGCTTAAGAATTCCTAAATAGGAAACAAGAATAGTGCTATGTCCTTTCTTCGCAAACTGGAAAAGACCCTGGCGCAGGGCGTGCAGCTAGTGCCCGAAGGAATTCGGCACAACGTTAGGTGTTTCGCACTTGCTCGACTTCACCCCAAAGGCGGCTTCTGCGGGCGAAGTAATGAACCCGACCTCTATTACACCGCCTTCGCTTTGCGTACCCTCCGGCTAGTAGATGGTTTAACGCTTGCGGTGACGCGCGCAGTATTACCCTGGCTCATACAAACTCCGCGACCCAAGACTTTGGTGGATCTATACTCTTATTGTCAATGTTTGGCCCTCCTAGTGGACTGCGCCGATGGGGCAGCGAAAGCAGCTTGGCAGGAAACCCGCGCATATTTAGCCGGCACTTTAGCCGATTTCTGCACCCCGCAGGGAGGTTATGCTGCACAGCGAGGCGCTTCTCAGGCTAGCATCTATCAAACTTTTCTTGCGCTGATGTGCTATGATCTACTAGATCAGCCTCCGCCTAACGCCCCTAAAATAATCGGTTGGCTCGCCCAACAACAGCGCGAAGATGGTGGTTTCGCCGATGTCGAAACGGTGCGTCTGGGCGGTACTAATCCTACGGCTGCCGCGATTATCTCCTGGCAAAGGTTAGGAGATATCCCGCTGCATGTTGTTACTGGGGCAATAAAATTTCTTCGTTTCGTGTATATTCCTCATTGCGGTTTTCGGGCCCATACTCGGATTCCGATTCCCGATTTGCTTTCCACATTCACCGCGCTATGGATTTTATGGGAACTGAACGATCTGGCGTTCATTAATCCCGACGTTTTAGCGCAAGCCGTTCGCGCATTGCAACTGCCTTGCGGAGGATTCTGCGGCAACTTCGGAGAGACTATGATGATAGATAGCCACGTGGAAACGGATGGCGTGCAACATCGAGCCGATGTCGAGTATAGTTTCTATGGCCTCGCCTGTCTAGCTTTACTTGCACTAATCAAGCGGCATTGCCGCCACCACGCTATTCAGCCGGGCAAGACAAAAGAAGAGGGCAATGAATCATGCGGAGAAGCTTAAGTTTTCTCACGGGGCTGACATTGGCCGCTATCTGTCTTGTGTGGGCGCAGCAGCCCAGCGATAAGGTGCTTCAGACTTTTCAGGTAGCTGAAGGTTTGGAGTGGCGCTTGTTTGCCAGCGAACCGATGTTTTGCAATCCCACTTGTATAGATATAGATCACCATGGCCGGATATGGGTGTGTGAATCTGTCAATTATCGCTGCCGTCTTCGCAATCAACCTCTAAACCGGCCAGCCGGAGATCGCATCGTGGTGCTTGAAGATTTGGACGGTGATGGCAAGGCGGATCGGGCAACCACCTTCTATCAAGCGCCGGAGTTTATAGCACCGTTGGGTATTGCCGTAGCACCTAACGCCAGCGGGCGCGGTCAGCGGATCTATGTTTGCCATTCTCCTTATATTTATGTTTTCGAAGATGCCGATGACGACTTGCGCGCCGATGGGCCACCCCAGGTATTACTTAGTGGTTTCCGTGGTTATGATCACGACCATGGAGTCCACGGCATCCATTTCGGACCCGATGGCAAGCTTTATTTCACCTGTGGCGACACGGGTATAGATGGTATCCGTGATCGCTGGGGTAAGGTATGGAAAACCAACAACACGGATTGTCGGGCAGGTACGGTCTGGCGCTGTGACGCCAACGGCTCTAATATAGAAATGCTCGCTCATAACTTCCGCAATCATTATGAACCCGCTATAGATAGTTTTGGGACTTTGTTTGTCTCGGATAACGACGATGATGGCAGTCAACAGACGCGGATTTGCCATGTGCTTTTCGGCGGCAATTACGGTTATTGGCCGCGCGGTCGGGGCGAATCGCACTGGCACGAGGAACAGCCCGGCGTGGTGCATAAAGTATTGCGCACGTGGTTTGGCTCACCGACGGGCATGGCCTGGTACGAAGGCGATCTTATTCCTTGGACTGGCGGACGCAAGCCTGAAGAATACTATGGCCGCTTGCTCCACACCGATGCTGGGCCGCGTCAGGTGCGCATATACTATGTCCGCATTAAGGGCGCGGGTTTCGAGATTGACCGCCAAGATGTAGTTACCTCAAGTGATAACTGGTTTAGACCGTCGGACATTTGCGTTGCTCCTGACGGATCTTTATTTGTCAGCGATTGGTACGATCCGGGAGTTGGCGGCCACGGTATGGGAGATATCACGCGCGGCCGCATCTATAGGCTGACCCCGAAAGGATACGCCGCTTATCGTGTTGTGCCGCCGGATTGGAGTAGCGAGGCCGGTATCCTAGCGGGTTTAGAATCGCCGAATCTTAGTGCCCGCGTCGGTAGCTGGCAGGCATTTCGCCAATTACCGGAAAAACGACAAGAACAATTGGCGCGCCAGATATTAGCGAATGAGCAGAACCTAATCTTGAGCGCCCGTTTAGCCTGGCTGTTGATTCAGACGCCCCAATGGTCGAATCACTGGGCATTGCTAACGCAAAAGAGCCAAGATGTTCGCTGGCAAATGATGCTCGTGCGTGCCGCTAAGGATCGTGCCGAGAAATTAGAGCAGGCGCCAAAAGAAGTTCGCGAGTGGGTGGAGGGACTGATCCGGCCTGGTACACCGTTGCCAGTCTTGGGTGAGATTGCCATTGCCCTGCGCGACGAGAACTCAGTATATGCCAAACCGTTAATCTATAAACTAGCGAAACTGTATCCGGGAAACGAACATTTTTATCTGGCCGCTTTAGGAATTGCCGTGGGCCAGGAAGATAGAACCAGACGCGAAACTATCCTAGGTGATTTTGCGCGGCAATTTCCGCGATGGGATGAGCGTGTGCTCGAGCTTATCTGGGAATGGAGACCCTCTCAGGTAATTGCGCATCTCGACCAACAAGTTCTGGACGAGAATCGTCCGCTTGCCCAGCGACTGCGAATGTTAGATATTCTCGCGGCGAGTGACGGTATCACTGGGGGCGAGGTATTGCTGCGAGTGCTTCGCCATAATGTCCCGGAGTTGCAACCGAGGATATTGCAGTGGCTAAAACTCTATCTCCCGACGAAATGGTCTCCCTTACGCCGGTCGTCGGACTTAGAAGCCATTTTGCGGAATTGGCTCACACAACCCGAATTACAATCGTCTGCCCTGGAAATTATAGCGGTTACCGAATCGGATATCTGGCTGCCGCAATTAACGCAACTAGCGACGGACAAACGGAAAAACTTAGAATTGCGGCGTCAGGCCGTAAGCACGTTAGCGGCCATGCGTTCGACGGAGGCTACGAGGATACTGGTCGGCTTTCTGCAAGATGCGGAGTTAGCTACTCAGGCGGTCCACGCCTTAGGCCGGCAAGCCAGCCCGGCTGCACTCGAAGCTCTGGAAAAAGTGGCCCAGAGTAACAATTTAGACCTTAGTCTGCGTTTAGATGCTGTGGCTGCGTTGGCTTCCACCCGGAGCGGGTCGGTCTGGCTCCTGGAGCACGCCTCAGAATTCGAGCAAACGGTTCATGCGGAGGCGATTCGCTGGCTGCGCAACAGCCCGTTCCAGGATGTGCGCAACAAGGCACTGGTCCTGTTTCCCGCTACTAAACTAAATCCCCGACAGCTGCCCGATATTGCTCAATTGATCAAACGCCGCGGTGATCCCCAGCACGGGCGTCGGCTGTTCTTTGACAATAAAGATTTAGGCTGCGTGCGCTGTCATACCGTAAACGGCCAGGGCGGCAAGATCGGGCCGGAGCTTGGTGCCATTGGCTCCAAGGCGAGTCGGGAGAATCTTTTCGAGTCCATCCTATATCCTGATAAGGCTATTGCGGATCAGTTTATCCAATGGGTGGTCGAGACGAAGCAAGGCCTGATTGTCCAGGGTATCCTGGTGGAGGAGACGCCGCAGCACCTGGTATTGCGTGATGCTAACGGTAAGGACTGGAAGATGTCAAAACACGATATAATGGAGCGCAGCAAGAGCCCACGTTCTTTGATGCCGAGTGACTTAGTGCAATATATGACCGATCAAGATTTGGTGGACTTGGTGGAATTCCTGCAAACGCTGAAAATGATGCCGACGAAATAGGGTATGCTCACAACACCTAACATGGATTCGGGACAGTGGGGATGAGAGTCTGGTAGGGGGAAATAGAGGAAGATATACGGCCCTGTCCTGTTCTTATCACCGGGGCACGGCCACACCTACTGGGGATGAGCATGATAGATTTTGAGAAGCAAGGGGGTTTAGTGCCGGCAATTGCCCAGGATGCGGAGACAGGGGAGGTCTTGATGCTGGCCTGGATGAACCGGGAGGCCTGGGAGGAAACCTTGCGCACGGGACGGGCTTGCTACTATAGCCGCAGCCGGCAGAAACTGTGGCGTAAGGGCGAGGAAAGTGGGCACTGGCAGGAAGTAGTAAGCATTCACTTGGACTGCGACGGCGACACTATCCTTTTGCGTGTGCGGCAGATTGGTGGTGCTGCCTGTCACGAGGGTTATCGCAGCTGTTTCTATCGGCGTTATACAAACGGCGCGTGGCATATCGAAGGTGAGCGTGTCTTCGATCCAAAGCAAGTGTATAAGACGTGACGCCGGGCTGCTGAACGGGGCGGTGGCTGGGCGATTTTAGTCGCTCGGCTCGACGGGGCCGAAGTCGAGCCCAGCCGTGAAGGGGCGGGTGTGGCGAGTGAGGATATGGGAAACATTATCCGGGGTAAAGAGGATTTTCGCCGTGTGCGTGGCGGCAGCGAGTGCTTCGGCCAGAGCGTGGGGATGTTCGCGGGCGCTCTCGCCTTCAACGACGTCCGCGGCCTGGGCTTCTTCGACGAACTGATCGGTGCTGGTGGGATCAACGGCCCGACAGCTAGTGGTGAGGTGAGCGGCAATGTCCACCATTTCCTCATGCCAGGCTTGCGGGTCACCTTCAGTTGGGCGGGCGTCGGCAAACTCGCCGCATAACAGAATCAACCGTAACAGGTGGCGAAAAATGATGCCTTCCTGTTTGGCCAGGTCGCGTGCGGCGATGTATTTGTGGAAATCGCCTCCCATCTCCAATAACTCGCCCGCTGCCCAAACCGGGACGACTTTGAGGTCGTTCACCTCGGGATAAAGGGCCTCAAACAAGAGCCGGAGTTTGTCGGCCAGGGCTGGAGGCCGTTCGGTTGGTTCAAGCCAAGCAGGCTCGTCGTCGTCCTCGTCTTCCTCCATCTCTTCCGGAATTGGTGCAGCCATCAGCCCCCGGCGCACCAGCTCGGCATCCAGTCGTGTAACCGCCAACGGACCGGGTGGGAGCTTGTCGGGCGGTGGCACGCGGACCTTGTAGCGCAACGAGGCGGGTATTTCGAGAACGCTTTCCAGAGCCTGCAAGCGTTCCCGGCGATCAGCAGTGCCGAGCATTTCCAGCAAATACGCTCCGTAAAGCGGATGGATG
>BEIM01000205.1 GCA_002898995.1 bacterium HR36 | reverse complement strand
GCTCAACGCTGGGAGACCAACGGCTGGAGGGCCAAAGTTGCCGCAGCCAGCCCGCGATGTAGTTCAGGGCCTTGCGTTCGGCCTGAGAGATGGCATCGCGGCGATCGCTTGATAATTCGTGCTGTTCCAGTTTGATTTGCCAGGTGTAAGACGGGGTGCTGGAGCTTTGCGAGGTGGCTGGCGTTTGTTGAGCCTGAGCTGGCGCACCGCCGAGGCTGCTGAGCGCTATTAGCCACGCTGCCCATATCCCAGCAGAACGCCGCGCATCGTGCCGGTGGCTGCTCTCAGGGGTTCTCGAAGCAGAAAGCGTTTCGGTGCCTGGAATCACCTCAGCGCCAGAACCACCAGCGACTTGACAAAGGCAGCGGTGAGTCCGAACAGCAGCCATGGCGTTATCCAGAAGGTGGTTGGTAGCGGCTGGCCCATTGTAAGAGCAGCGCGATCAAACTAGCCGCCAAGACTTTCGGCCATGTCTCCGCCCAGCGCAACGGCTCCCATTGTTGCCAAAACCATACCAAAAGCCCCGCCCCCAGTGTGATCAAAAGCGCGGGATTCCAGTCAAACCGCGTTTGGCGATTGAGCCGCATCAAATGCTCCCACGGTGTCAATAGGAACAATACTCCGTAATATGCCGCGCCGCGCAGTCCGTTCTGCCAGAGTGTGGCTTGCCGTGCTTGTTGAACCATCCACGAGGTCGGCAAGGCCACATCGTCCCAACGCCAGGAAGCCCCGCCCAGCCAAGCACCTACGGCACCGAGCAGCATTCCCAGCGTGAGCCGAATCAAACAGCGGATCCAGGCTTCAGGCCACTGGTAATCCCACCAGAGTCGTTGGAAAACTAGCAAAGCCCAGCTGGCCAAGACCGCAAATGTACCCATCCAAGCAAAGTCGGCCCAGGGAATGTCGGGGCGCAGATTCCAGCCGATAACGGCCAGGAAACTGGTCACCGCTGCACCACCGACTGCGCTGATCAGCAGGCTTCGCGCTAGCTCATACCAGCGATTTATTGGCCGATAGATGATTGTGCTTGGTTCCTGAGAAAGCGCTGTCGGCCGGGAACGGTAAGGAACCTGTTGGGAGGGCCAATTCTCAGGCGGACGGGCCACTGTCGAGGAAGCATTACCAAGGCTCTGCTCCAATTGCTGCACCATCTCGCACAAGCTCCCAAACCGCGTTGCCGGGTCCTTGGCTAGAGCTTGCCGCAGCACGGGTACCGCAACACTCGGTAACCCAGACCAATCAGGTTCATCTGTCAAATGCCGCACCAAAATTTCCTGCACGGATTGGCCGTCGAACGGCAGGCGTCCTGTGAGCAGTTGGTACAGCATCACCCCTGCCGCATACACATCTACCGCCGGGCCGTACTTACCTTGTGCCATCTCGGGAGCCATGTAGTAAACGGTTCCCAGCTGCGTATGGGTCTGGCTGGGTTGCCTGGCCATGATTTTGCTCAGCCCGCAGTCGCCCACCTTGACATGGCCTGCTGGTGAGCAGTCGGCCAAAAAGACGTTGCTCGGTTTCAGGTCGCGGTGCACAATTCCGTGCTGGTGTAAGAAATCCACGGCCCCTGCCAGCTGGCGAAACCAGGGAAGAATGCGTTCGAGTTTCAAACCGTTGGGATTATCGTGGAGCAAGGCAGACCAGGTAGGGCCGGCAACGTACTCCATAATAACCCACCAAGTCCCATCCCCCGATTGCCGCAGGTCGTAAATGGCCACCAAATGGGGGTGCCACAAATTGAGACAGGCGCGGACACCGCGCAGCTCCGTATCACAGTCGCGCCGCAGGCACTTGAGAGCCACTTCTTTGCCCGCATCGGAAACCGCATAATACACTTCGCCAAACCCACCAGCGCCCAGGGCGTGCTTGATGGTGTAAGGTTCCAATGGTCGGCTGCCCGGTTCATAAAGGAACGTCATACTGGTTCTCCGAACCCTCGTTGTTATCTTACGCGGCAGGCCCGCGGTTTCACCTCATGTTGCCGTTGCCGGAGATTCCGTAAGATTATTCGCAGTAGCCACCAGAACCTTGGCAAGCCGGCAGGTTGCTGCGCTTGCTTATCACCTGAGAGAAGCCCTGGTGGAAAAAGTTGGCCATCGGCTATGAGTCGCAAAACGGAAACACCAGCCAGCAATTCTCTCACCCCGATGATGCAACAGTATCGGGAGATCAAGGCCCGGCATCCTGATATGCTGCTCCTGTTCCGCTTGGGGGACTTTTATGAGATGTTTTATGAGGATGCCATAACAGCGTCGCGGGTGCTGCAGCTGGCGTTGACCAGCCGCGATAAGCAAATCCCGATGGCGGGCTTTCCCCATCACTCGCTGGACCAACACCTGCGACGCCTCTTACAAGCGGGGTTTCGCGTGGCTGTCTGCGAGCAAGTGGAAGACCCAGCGACCGCAAAGGGTCTCGTACGTCGCGAGGTGGTGCGGATAGTTACGCCAGGGACGCTCACTGAAGAGGCCTTGCTCGATCCGCAACGTCCGAATTATCTGGCAGCAGTCTGGCCAGGGGAAAAGCTGTCGGGACTAGCCTGGGCCGAGCTTTCCACCGGCCAAATGTGGGCCAGTGATTTGCCTTCCGAGCGCTTGGCTGATGAGTTGTTGCGTCTCGAAGTGGCCGAGCTTGTCCTGCCCGAGGGCACCACCCCGAACTGGTTAGGGCAGGTACAAGCCCAATGGCCGGCCTTGAGCCTGACCCCGCGGCCGGTTTGGACGTTTGAGGCGCGAAACGCTCTGGAATTGCTCCGCCAGCATTTCCGCGTCCGCTCCCTGGAAAGCTTTGGCTTTGAGGAGACGCAGATTAGCTTGCTCGCCGCTGGCGCGTTGTTGCGCTACCTTCAGGAGACGCTAAAGACAAACCTGCAACACCTTACCCAGTTGCGGTCGCACCGTTGTGGCGAGGTGTTGCATTTAGACGCGGTAACCCGACGGAGCCTAGAACTGGTGCGTACACTGCGCGAAGGCCGGCGCGAAGGTTCACTGTTGGCGTCCATAGATCGCACGATAACACCAATGGGTGCCCGACTCTTGCAGGACTGGCTTTTGGCACCATTGACGGATGTGGCCGCCATCGTGGAACGCCAGGAAGCCGTTGCGGAACTGAAAGAGAAACCCAGTCTTCGCCGCCAGCTGCGCTGTCTACTGGGCCGCTTGCACGACCTGCAGCGGCTGACCGGCCGAATCAGCACCGGCCGGGCCTCACCGCGTGATCTGGCGGCGATTGCCGCATCCCTACGGGTGTTGCCCGAGCTATTGAGCCGACTGCAGGAAGCAACAGCGCCAGCTCTGCAACACATTCGCGGCCAATTGCATCCCTTGCCCGAATTATTGAACGAACTCGAACGGGCCCTAGTCGAAGCGCCGCCCTTTAGTCCCAGGGAAGGTGGTTTAATTCGAGATGGCTACCATCCCGAACTTGACCAACTCCGCGAGTTGGCCCGTGGCGGAAAAGCCTGGATCGCGCAATTCCAGGCCCGCGAAATCGCCCGCACTGGTATTCCATCACTCAAGGTGGGGTTCAATCGCGTTTTTGGTTATTACATCGAAGTGACACATGCCCACACCGAGAAAATCCCGCCCGATTATCAGCGGAAGCAGACACTGAAGAACGCGGAACGCTATATCACGCCCGAACTCAAGCAGTACGAAGACCAAGTGCTGCGGGCGGAGGAACGCGCCCAGGCACTAGAATACGAACTGTTTGTGCAACTACGGGAGCGCATCGCCTTTGAAGCCGCCCAGCTGATGGAAACCGCAGAGGCGTTAGCCCGCCTTGATGTGCTGGCAGGTCTAGCCGAGCTTGCCGACTTGCAAAACTATTGCCGCCCGGAGATCGTTACGCAACCCGTTGTGCATATCCGCAATGGACGTCATCCTGTTCTGGAACAAACCCTGCCCGTTGGTTCGTTCGTGCCCAACGATGTCTGCTTATCACCAGAAGATGGTTTCCTTCTGGTGATCACAGGCCCAAATATGTCGGGCAAATCCACCTACATACGCCAAACAGCCTTGCTGGTGCTACTAGCGCAGATGGGGAGCTTTATCCCAGCGGAAAGCGCCCGCATCGGCGTTACCGACAGGATTTTTACGCGCGTGGGTGCCAGCGATGACGTAGCTCGCGGCCAAAGTACTTTTTTGGTGGAGATGATTGAAACCGCCAACATCTTGCACAATGCTACAGCACGCAGTCTGGTGATCCTGGACGAGATTGGCCGCGGAACCAGCACGTATGACGGCTTGGCCATCGCCTGGGCTGTGGCGGAATACATCCACAACGTCATTGGTTGCCGCACTCTGTTTGCCACTCATTATCATGAACTAACCCAGTTAGCCGAAGTTCTGCCTGGCGTGCGGAATTATCAGGCAGCTGTCCATGAGGAGAGCGGACGCATCGTTTTTTTACATCGCATAGTGCCGGGAGCCGCAGATCGCAGCTATGGCGTACACGTGGCCGAATTGGCCGGTTTGCCCTGGGCGGTTCTCGAGCGTGCGCGGAATATCTTGGCTCGCCTGGAGAACCAACACGAGGCCAATGCTGCAGCGGCGCGAAACACTCGGCGATCCCGTAGATCCGCTGCCGACTTTGGTTATTCGCTTTTCGATCACATCGGTGCTGAATCGGCATCTTCGCATGCGGGGACGACCGAATGAGTAACCTGGTACTGATGCACACGGAAAGCCCGGCAACGATTATTACGCTAAATCGGCCCGACAAACGCAATGCCTTGAATCGAACGTTAGTGGAGCAACTGCGGGTGGCGTGGGAGCAGGCTACCGCCGACCCAGAAACCCGAGTCGTCATATTGGCGGCAACGGGCCCAGCGTTTTGCGCAGGTATGGATTTGGCTGAGCTAGCAGAAACGCTGGATCGGCCCGATGACATCGAGCTTATCCATACCGATACGCAGCGGCTGGCACAACTGTACGAGCAGATTTACACTTGCCCGAAACCGACCATCGCTGCCGTGCAGGGCCCGGCGCTAGCGGGAGGGGCGGGTCTGGTGGCAGTATGCGATTTAGCCATCGCGACGCCGCAGGCGAAGTTCGGGTATCCCGAGGTACGCCGGGGGCTGGTCGCGGCTATGGTGTTGCCGCATCTGTTACGCCTGGTCGGCGAACGCATTGCCCGCGAGCTGCTCATAGGCGGCGAGTTGCTCGAAGCCGAGCGGGCTTGTCAAATCGGCTTAGTAAACGCTATTGTGTCGGAAAGCGACCTGATGCCTACGGCTTTGCAATGGGCCCGCCGTTGCGCTTTAGGCGGTCCGCAGGCGTTGGCCAAGACCAAGGAATTGCTCCGCCGCTTTTCTCCATTCGCTTCCGCGTGCCTCGCCGCGGCCGAAAGCGCGGCTGCCCGCTTGCAGGTCGAATGTCGCGAAGGCCTCCGCGCTTTCCTGGAAAAACGCCCCGCTCCCTGGGTAAAGTAATTGGGGGGCCACGGCTGATCTTCCCGCATTGCCAAGGGCAGCCTTGCTGTCCGCTAAACGAGTCGGCGTAGCTCTGGAGGTGAACGATGGTGAGTTCGCCCTGGGTGGACGGGTTGACCTTTGCAGAGGTGTTACGGCGCACCGTCGAACGCTGGCCCCAGCGCGAGGCGTTGGTGTTTCCACAACTGGGCTTCCGCTGCACCTGGCAGCAATTTGCTGAGGAAGTACATCGCGCCGCTCGCGCCCTGTTGGGGCTTGGCGTCCAGCATCAGGAACACGTCGGTATTTGGGCAACAAATTGGCCCCAATGGGTGATTCTGCAATTTGCTACCGCCACCATTGGTGCCGTTCTCGTCAACATCAACCCAGCTTATCGCCTGCACGAATTGGAATATGTGCTCAACCAAGCGGACATCACCACGTTGTTCCTGACCGACCGCCACAAGCAGTCGGACTATTTTGCGATCCTGTGCGAGCTTTGTCCGGAATTGGCCGGTGGTTCGCCGCAGCCTTGTGTTCGCTGCCCCCATTTGCGCCGTGTCATCAGCATACAAACCGCCAAAACGCCGGGTATGCTGAACTGGCAGGAGTTCTCTGCGCTTGCGGAAAATGTCCCGATGAGCGCCGTACTCCAACGCGCATCATTCGTCCGCCCACACGATGTCGTCAACATCCAATACACTTCCGGCACTACTGGTTTTCCGAAAGGTGCGATGCTGACGCACCGTAATTTGCTTATGAACGCCTACTACGTCGGCGAGCGTTTGGCATTCGGTGAGCAAGACCGCCTGTGTATTCCGGTGCCGTTTTACCACTGTTTTGGCTGCGTGATGGGCACACTGATGTGCGTGATCTACGGAGCCACCATGGTCGTACCCGCAGAATCGTTCGACCCATTGGCGACTTTGCAAGCCATTCACCAGGAGCGATGCACAGCCGTTTACGGCGTGCCTACGATGTTCCTGTCGGAACTGAACCATCCACGTTTCGGCGATTTTGACCTGTCTTCGCTGCGAACAGGCATTATGGCCGGCAGCCCTTGCCCTATTGAGTTGATGAAACAGGTCGTGGAGAAAATGGGCTGCCGCGACATTACCATTGCCTACGGTTTGACCGAAGCCTCTCCTGTCATCACGCAGACGCGCAC
>BEIM01000204.1 GCA_002898995.1 bacterium HR36 | reverse complement strand
GGAGTTCTGGGGATGATCGCAAAAGGGGATACCATCCAGGAGTGATGCGTATGACCTGGCCATTGCCACAGCGCTTTCACATCCGTCTGACCATGCTGAGCGACTGGCATATCGGTTCCGGCACGGGCCGGCCCGGAAACATCGACCGCCTCATTCTGCGAGACAGTGATGGCTTGCCATTTGTGCCGGGCAAGACGTTGCACGGTGTCTGGCGTGACGCCTGTGAATTGCTGTGCCGGGCACTGGACAACGGACAGATCGGCGGCTGGTCGAAACTGGTAGGTTATTTGTTCGGCAGCCAACCAGCCCTGGGACAGCAGGATCCGAGTGGCCGACATGCTAATCCGCACCTGGAACCGGTGCCCTCGGCGGTGCAAATTCGGCCCGCGCGAATTGTGCCATCGTTGCGGGCAATCTTGCGTAAAGCCGATCACCGCCTGAAACAGGCCCTGACGTTTGTCAAACCTGGCGTGGCCATTGATCGGCCCAGCGGTTCGGCCAAGGCCGATTATCTTCGTTTCGAGGAGATGGCCCGTGTTGGCACAGTACTCGAAGCGGAATGCAGTTTGAACGTGCCGGAGTCTATGTGTGAGGCAGCCAGTGCGTTATTGCTGGCCTCGGCGAAACTGGTGGAACGGCTCGGCGGCAAACGACGCCGTGGTTCCGGACGTTGTCGGTTGGAAATCGCGGAAGCGGATTATTCCAAGGCCCTGGAATGGCTGAAAACTCACTCCGAGGCTCCCAGCTGGCCCGAAGATCCTGCCCGTCAGCCTGCGCCCGTAAAGCCGTCACCGCCAGTGCCAACGGGGAACTCCTGGGTCATCGTGCCGTTGAAACTAATCCTGCACGGGCCGCTGGCGGTTGCCTATCGCGTCACGGGCAATGTCGTCGAGTCGCTCGATTATCTGCCGGGCTATTATCTGCTGCCGCACATCACGCGCGTTTTCCCAGAGTTACAAGCCGCAGTGCCCCCTGGCGATGTCGTGGTTCTACCGGCATATCCGGAAGTGGCTGGCGAACGCGGTGAGCCAGTGCCGCTGGCTCTGTTTGCGCCGAAAGCTGGCCCCGGCTTGAGTAAGCCCGCAGATGTAGTCAATCGTCTCATCCAGCCTGACCCAGGCGGCGGCATCCAGCTCAAGCAAATTCGCGAAGGCTATCTAGCGCCCAGCCAACCGACGCAACACCTCAGGACACCGAAAACGGTCTTGACCCATAATACCGTGTTTGATGATTACCAGCGTCCATCAGAAGAAACCGGCGGCGTATATAGTTACGAGGCCATCGCTTCCGAAGTGGTACTGCGCAGTGAGTTGCGGTTGCGCCAAGCTTGGGCTAACCAACTGGCTAAACGCGACCCTGCCTGGTACCGCAAACTCAGCGGGATTGTTTCACTGGGACGGTCGAAAAAGGACGATTACGGCGAGGTCGAATTGCAGGCAGAAGCGCCCCACGAGTTGTCGGCCAGTACACCTGAGCTGTCGGACAAGCCGTTGTTCGTTTGGCTGACTTCGGACACCTTGTTACGCAACGACCAATTGCGCCTGGAACCCACGCCGGAAATGCTTGTTCGAGAACTGAGCCGGCGATTGGGCGTAACTTTGCGAGTGCGCTCTAGTAATGGGCAGAAGTTGCTGGATGCCCTGGTGCGTGTGCGGCGCTTGGAAGCATGGCATGTCGGCTGGGGGCTGCCGCGACCCTCGCTGGTGGCGTTACAAGCGGGCTCCTGCGTGGTTTTTGAAGTAGAGCAAGGCACCCTCAAGCCCGAGCAACTTCAACAACTCGAAGCCAGCGGGATCGGCGAACGCACGGCAGAAGGTTTTGGCCAGGTGCGCTTCAATCATCCGCTGCTGACGCAACCGTTCAAGGACCTAACCAAGGACCAGAAATCCGCCGCGAACCCAGCGCAGACTAATGCCACACCGTCCAAGTTGTCGCAGCAGGCTGCCGGCTTCGAGTTTGCTCGTCTGATCGAACGCGAATGCTGGAAACAGGAAATTCGCCGTGCCTGTTTGGCCATCGCTGCTGACAGGCGGAAGCGCGAGGAATTCCTCGGATGGGAGGCAGAAGGAGGCCAAGGTAAACCGCCCATGAGTCAACTGGGCGGCCTGCGCAGTCAGTTGGCCCGTTTGCACAAAGCCGAAGACGTCCAGGCGCTCCTCGAATGGCTCGAACATCTCCAGAAGAATCCCCGCCGCAGCGAGAAATGGCCCAACGGTTCGCTGCGCCGAATCGAAAGCCTGCTGCGGAATCCCGGTGAGATATGGCAGAAAATTCTCAAATCAGATGATAACTGGCCCACCCTCACAAAAGATGCGATTCAGCAACTCCAGCAGGAACTCTGGCCCCAGGCTATCCGCATGTTCTTCGACGCTTGTATCCGTGCTCACAAACGCGAACTGGAAGAACAATCATCCTAAAGCGAGGGAACATCATGGCACGCGTGATTTCAGCCCGCCTGCGTCTGCAAGGAACACTCGTCGCTACGACGCCGCTGCATGTCGGCGGCTTCGGCGAAGATGTGGACACCGATCTGCCGCTGGCACGCAATGGTCGCGGCGAGTGGTATGTGCCCGGCACGAGTCTGGCTGGAGCCTTGCGCCACTGGTGCGAACAGCGGTTCGGCCAGACGGTTGCCCAGCGCTTGTGGGGCTTTCAAGAACACGACCAGGGGCATGCCTCGTTTGTTATCGTGGAAGATGCGCTCATAAAAAACGCGGACTCGGTTCTGGATGAAATCCGTGACCACGTGGGCATTGATCGCAAATGGGGCTGCGCCGCCGAACATATCAAGTTTGATCGGGCCATCTTACCCCGTGGCACGCGACTGCGCTTCTGCCTCACCGTAGAAGTGGGCAGTGATGCGGACCTGAACCAGGTATTGGCCATGCTCGCTCATCTCAAAAGCGCTCTCGAGAACGAGCAAATCCGTTTGGGCGCAGCGAAGACCCGCGGCCTGGGGCGCGTCAAACTGGAGAACGGCGAAATTCGCAGGTTCGTTTTCGGCACCCGCGACGGCCTATTGGCTCTGCTAGAAAATTCCCAAGGGCAAACGGTTGATGTGGACGAACTCGCCAGGGCCCAGCAATCTCTCCCGCCGAAGGCGCGATCGTGCTTAGGTGTCACCATCGAGTGGGAACCACTCGGCCCGTTGATGGTCAAAGCGGGATATGAAGGCGTCGCTGCCGATATGGTGCCCCTGGTCAGCGGCATCAACGGCCAGGTAGCGCTGGTGCTTCCCGGCAGCTCCATCAAAGGTGCATTGCGCAGCCATGCCGAGCGCATCATTCGCACCTTGCTGGATCAGGACGTGAGCACACAAGATGATCCGAAGCGCCGATTCCTGACAGATGTTGAGCTGCCTCTGATCAACGAGTTGTTCGGCAAGCGTGGGCAGCGGCAGGAAAACATCGGCACTAACAATGACGCCGTTTCCTCACTCCCTGGGCTCGGTCCCAGCGGCCAACAGGATCAACCCGCAGACAGCCAATCTAACAACGGCGTCGATTCCCCACTCCCTGGGCTCGGTGCCCTGGCCGTGGATGACTGTTTCGGCAAGCAGCATCTCAGCCGCGACCAATGGCGCGCCATAGGGTCGGCCCAGGATGATGTCGCCATGCGCGAAGCGTTGACCAAGGCTGGTCTGCAAACCTGGCAGGAAGCTTATCACGTCGCCGTTGATCGCTGGCTCGGCTCCGCTGCCGAGAGCATGCTTTATACCGTACTGGAACCACATCGCACCGCCTGGGAACCGATTCGCTTGGAGATCAATTTCCATCGTCTGCCTCAAGACAAGCGACTGGCGGCCGTCGCTCTGTTATTGCTGGTGTTGCGCGACCTGGCCCGAGACCGGATCCCACTGGGTTTCGCCACACACCGCGGCATGGGTACCATTTGCGTCAACAAAGTGTCATTCGCAATCAATACATCGGATAGCACCCTGGCTAACCTCGCCCAGGTGCGCCTTGAGAATGGCCAGTTGCTCAACGTGCCGGAGGAAATCAAGCAAGCCTGGCAACAATGGATTCGACAGGCCCGGCAACGTGCTCGGGAAAATCAAGGAGCCACCGCATGAGCACACGGCTTTATACCTATCGCCGAGTTGGTTTATCTTTGCAAGAAGCGAGTCGGGCTTTTGCCGCTGTCGCGGAGCCGCTGCCGGCAATCGCTATCCTGTACACGCCGGAAAAATGCTACCTGGTCCGCTTTACTGAAGGCCAGTTTATGAATGCCCAGGGCCAACCCCTTGATATTTCGCGAGTTTATGAAGCCCGCATCTTCAACGAGAACGCGGAGCTGCGCTGGCTCAATGATCCGAGTCCAGCGCACTGTCATCAGACGGTCCTGCTCGCCGAATCGGACATAGGGGATAAACTTGGCGATGTCTGGCAGAATGATAGCCGACCTATAGTGGCGACTCTAAGTCAAACTTATTTGCTATGGGGCCAGGGTACGGGTGGAACTTATAACGGTTGGAGCACACTGGCTATGGCCCGGGTCGGTGCATTGCAGGTGCCTGTTCCGAATGTGCCGGACAAAGCCAACGTGCTTTTGCATAGCATCGAATACCTGGAAGAGCGTGATTACGGAAATGTGGTCGTGTTCGACGAACGCCTGATCGGATTGAAAATGGACTCCCAGTCTGAGGAACCCAACTAAGGAGATATGCCGTGGCTGAAGGTAAACTGCGAGTCGCCAAGAAAGGATCAATTGTGGTGGATTACGTCAACGAAAAGGGCAAAAAGCTAAATGCTCAAATTTCCCAGGGTCAGCTTTCCGCCGACCTGGAACAGATATACAAGGACGAGCGAAAACGGCAAGAACTAAATGGCATGGAAGTCGAGTTTGATCTTGAAGGTAACATTGTCAAACGTGTCCGCCGGAAAGGGCAAACATTCGTACAGCCGATCGGCGCGTCCGCGGCATCCCCGCGGGCGGGAAGTAGTTCCCACCCAGCCGGCAGTTCTCGTGCCGCTCAGCCCCAGCCAGCGACAGTGTCTAGCTCCCCATCCGGTAGCGCAGGACGCTTTCACAACCCTTATAACTTTATTCCCGCACCACCTCGCAAAACGGATGACCCTGATTTGGGTGACCGTGAGCCGGTCGGCCACCACCGCTTGTTCCCGGATCGTTACACTGGCGTTATTCGGGTCAAGATGACCGCCAATACACCCCTGCTGCTCCCCGACGCTGCCAACGCTACCGACATCGGCGACGATCATAAGAGTTTTCCAGTACGTGTTGACGCCGATGGTAAACCTTATATTCCGCCGGCTTCTATCAAGGGCATGCTGCGTTCCGCCTACGAAGCGATCACCAATTCCCGCCTCGCCGTGTTTCCGGGACATGAGGCCACACGCGGGCGAAATGCGTCGGGACACGGAGCACGCTTGGCTTTCCGCCGGCCTGCGAGAATCGAGGTGGTGCCGGCACGGATTGAGGAATGCGACGATCAACGCCTGACGGTGCGGATTCTTAGTCGGCTCTGGCTTCGATCAGCCGCTAAGTTACCGCGATACGCCCAACGTCCGAGCGGCAATCAGATGGCGCGCAAAGGCGAGCAACAAGTTGCTCTTAGGTATCCCGATGGGTCGCTCCCACAGCACGGTGACCATGTCCGTGTCCGTGTTGAGCAGAACGGCAAAGTTACGCGTATCGTGCGCTACGACGGATCTAAGCCCAGTGACGGGGATGAAGGATGGGTTCTGATCACCGAGCCCAATATCAACAATAAGAAATACGAGCGCGTCTTTGTCGTTAGTGCCAACGATAGGTTTATTAGGCTCCAGGGTCAGGAAGTGTTTCGTGTGCGCCAGATGTGGAATGAGTTGATAACTAACTACCAGCTTGCTCACGCTAAAGACCTCGAGGAGCGCGAGAAGCGCAAGCAAAGGCCGAATGACTATCTCGGCGACAGGCCTGGGCAAACTGCCTGGTCACGCCATGTTTGGGATAAACGTTATAGTGAATTACGCACCGGCACACTTTGCTACGTTCGGCTAGATGGCGAAACGATTACCGGTATCTATCCAGTAAGCATTTCGCGAGACCTTTATCCAGTTTCGCCCTTAGCGCTACTCGACCCTTCCTTGCGGCCGGCAACGTCTATTACGCAACTCTCCCCAGCGGATCGTGTCTTCGGTTGGGTCAATCAGGAGGGCAAAGGGGCCTATCGCGGCCAGGTACGCATCGGGCCGGTGACCTGCCAAACCCAGCCGGACCAAGCCATAGAGTGGTTTAATAGGAAAAAGCGCAACCTGTATGGACAGGACGCTAAGCAAGAACCTGGCCTGCCGCTGGCCATTCTTGGACAACCGAAACCGCAACAGGCCCGCTTCTACGTGGCCCGTTCTCCTAACGGCGAAGCCCAAGCTGATGGTATCTCCAAGGAAGATGCAGGCTACAAACCGGATAAAGGGCTGCGTGGTCGCAAGGTCTATCCCCATCATACCAATTTGCCTGCCGGTTATTGGGACAATGCAATGGAGGATCGTACCCAACAGGCGATGAATGGTAAGTATTACCAGGAATATCGCCGGCCTATGATGGACGGCCAGGAACAGCAAGACAATCAAAATCGCTCTATTCAGGGCT
>BEIM01000203.1 GCA_002898995.1 bacterium HR36 | reverse complement strand
CCTCCTGTTGACAGGTTCGCTGCTTGCTCAGGCGCAAGACCGCATCACCTACAGAGACCCCAAAACCGGTAAGACTGTCAACCGTGAAGGCAGCATCATCGCGGAATCCCCGGGTGGCATTACCTTCGTTTGGGGTCTGGATGCGCGAAAAGAGTATATCCCGATAACCGCCATCGAGGACGTCCGTTTCAGCACCGAGCCCCCTGAAGTCCTGCAAGCCCGCGCTGCCGAGAACAAACAGCAGTGGCAGAAAGCCCTCGACGCCTACCAGCAAGCCCTCAGAGGCGCAGGCAAAGCCAAGCTAGCCCTACCCTATATCGAGTTCAAAATCCTGAAACTGCGGGCGCTGCTTATGGACCAGCAAGAAGGAGACCCTTTGCAGCGCGGCGAACTGTATCGGCAACTCGAGCAATTCCACAAGAAATACCCTAACGCCTGGCAAACACTGGAATGTCTCGAAATTATGGGGCAACTGCGTTTGCGCGACGGCTTGCCCGCCGATGAAGTGTTAGCGGAACTGCGAGCGATTCGGGAGAAGTTCAAAAACCAAGCCGAGTTGGTGGGACGGGTCGATCTTTTTGAGGCTCGTGCCTTACTGCAACAAGCACAAAGCTACCTGCAAAATCAACCCGACAAAGCTAAAGAGATTTATAATCAGGCTCACCAAAGTCTGGAAAAGCTGCTCAAGACGGCGAGCGATCGCAGCCTGCGCCAGGAAATCCTAATCAGCCTCGTGGAATGTAAAGCCGCGCTCGGGCAGGTCAAGCAAGCCGAGGCTACCCTCGCGCAGCTGGAGAAAGAAGCCCAAGACGTGCGCACCAAAGCTCTGGTTTATCTGGGGCGCGGCGACGTATATCGGCTGAGCGGCCGCTGGCGCGATGCCATGTGGGAGTACCTGTGGGTGGACGTCGTTTACAACCAGGACCGGGAACTCGTCGCCCGCGCACTTTACTGGTTAGTCGAGGTCTTCCGCAAGCTGGGAGATGAAGAAAAGGCTAAGGCCTGCCAAGATCGCCTGCTCGCAGAATACAAGGACACGCTCTGGGCTAAACGCCTGAGTAAATAGACGCGCGCCGCATGGGCGATATGTTTGTCCCCCACACCTTATGGCAAACCTCGCCCAGCCTTATCCTTTATCACCGGCCGCTACCTGCCGAAGCAAGGAGCCAACCATGCGCTTTGCCTGCCGCACCTCGCTGCCGCTTGCCCTGCCGATAGTGGCGTGGATTGCCTTGGGACAATCACCGCCGATCGCCTCCAAACCCCTTCGCATCGTCGAGGAAAAGGAGCCGCTCCGCCTCGTGCTGCAGCGGGCCGATGGCAGTGTGCTGACGACGTATTACCTCGACACCCAACTACCCAAACCGTTCCTGTATCCACTGCACGGCCCAGGCGGGGTCGAGATGACCCGTGCCTATCCGATGATACTCGACCGCGCTGGCGAAAGCCGAGATCACCCGCATCAGCGTTCCGTCTGGTTCACCTTCGGCGATGTCATCCCTGAGGGGATCGAGCTGAAACCGCGAAGCAAAGGGGTATCGAGAATTGACTTCTGGGCCGAAACCCCGGGCCACGGTCGCATCGTGTGCGAGCAGATTCTGCTGCGACAAGAGGGAGAATCGGGTCGGCCGGCGGTCATCCGAACGCGAAACGCCTGGCAAACGGCCGACGGTCGCAAAGTCCTCGAGGAAATCCGCACGCTGCAAGTGTTCGATCTCGGCCAGGGAGAAAGCCTGCTGGTCTTCGACTTCCTCCTCCAAGCAACGGAATGTCCCATTACCTTTGGCGACACCAAGGAAGGGGCTTTCGGAGTCCGCGTCGCCGAGAGCATGACCGAACGGGCCAAGAAAGGTGGCGTGCTCACCAACGCTGCTGGCCAACGCACTATGGCCGAATGCTGGGGCCGACGCTCGGCTTGGTGCGATTATTCAGGGCCAGTTGCGGCTCGCACAGTCGGCTTGACCCTGATGGATCACCCAAAGAACCCATCTCCTGCTTGCTGGCACGCCCGGGATTACGGTTTGCTCGCCGCTAATCCGTTCGGGCGTGCGAAATCCGGCTTCCCCGATGTCAAAGGCCGCACCGATCTCGTCCGTCTGCGTAAAGGCGAAAGCCTCCGCTTGCGTTACGGTTTGCTGGTGCACGATGGCGATAGCAAACAAGGCCGTGTTTCCGAACGCTATGCCTTTTTCACCCAGTTGCCACTTGACCGGCCGTAACTCAGGCCCGCGAGACCCATCCGGCGCCCGCGCTCAATAGCAGTGTCGCTTCCAGGCAGTTACTCGCAATCTGCCTCCGCTCTGCCGTTATTCTCGCTATAATGACGCATAAGCTAAGTTGGGATTTCACGCGAAGCCCATCAGCCGGCGGGCCGATGGCACATTCACCCACGAATGTCAGTTGTCATGCAACGAACTCGCCATGAGGTAAATGCCGATGCTGACGAGTTGTCCCAAATGTGCCGTGCGCTTGCGGGTTGCGGATGGCAAAGCAGGCAAAGCCATTCGCTGCCCGAAATGCCAGAACGTGTTTCGTGTGCCTGAAATGGGTTCACCGGCCGCAACCTCCCCCGAGCCACAGAAGCCACCAGTCTTGTCACCGCGGTTGCCCGCCCCGTCTCCGGAAGCGGTACCGCCCGCAGCGACAAAGAAACCAGGTTCGGCGCCGCCAGTTTCCCCGCCTTCGCCAGAGTCGCCTCGTGTAATGAGCGGGACTGCCGATGAGGCGCCCAGCAAAAAGGCCAAAGCTCGCCGACTCAAGAAAAAGAAACGGTCCGGCAACGCTGCGTTTTTTATCTTTCTAGGGCTGGGCATTTTCATCGGGTTGGCACTGCTAGCAGGGGGCGGCATAGCTGTGTGGTATTTCGCGTTTCGCAAGACTGCGGACCGCGCTGCCGCGGAGCTTCTCGACATCCTGGAATCGTTGACCGTCGCTTTGGAGAAAGCCAAGGATAACGCCCAGCGCTCCCAGGCAGTTGCCGAAATAAACGCCGCTACCCAGCGCCTGGAACGCTGGATCGAACGCTATCAAGATTGCGAATGGTCGGAACGGGAGAAGCAGCAGGTGCAGAACAAATACGAAGCCCGGGCCAAAGAGTTGGTAGCACGATTGTTCAAGGCAGTGTTGCCATTGGCTTTTGATCCGCAAGCGCAGCGTGACGCTGAATTGAAGAACGCGTTGGAGCGTTTCGGAGAGGTCGCTCGCCGCATGCCCAAGAACTTGTTGCCCCAGGCCAACTGGCAAAACCCACCGCCTGGTCCAAAGCCTTTCGCGCCTACCTTCCCCAGCCGTTAACCTCAGCCTGTGCTATCTTGACGAATAGAAGCGAGTTGCTGGAATAGTGTTCCAAGACAGCGTGCACTACCTGCTCACACAAGGGAACGACCATGAGTATGCCGCAATTTGACCGACTGACACCGCCCCGGGAAGGCCACCGCATTACTGTGGATGCTTCAGGGGGCTGGCAAGTGCCTGACGATCCTATCGTGTGCCTGATTCGCGGTGATGGCATTGGCAAGGACGTGGGAAACGTCCCCGGCATTACTACTTGTGCGGTGCGCGTCCTGGATGCGGCTGTCCACCGCGCCTATAACGGCAGGCGGCGTATTGTCTGGTTTGACATTTACGCGGGCGATTCTGCCCGCGAACGCTATTATCCCAGCGTCCGCGACGAAGATATCCACTCCTTAAGCGAGGAGGAACAACGGAAACTCTACCTGCCCGATGATACCTTGCGGGCGTTTGAATATTACGGCGTAGGTTTGAAAGGCCCGTTGACTACGCCGATCGGGGGCGGCTTCCGCAGTATCAATGTCTATCTCCGCATGCGCTTCGATCTCTATGCATGCGTTCGCCCAGTGCGTTATTTTAGGGGAATCGAAGCTCCTAATAAGCGCGCGGAAAAAGTGCATATGGTTATCTTCCGCGAGAACACTGAGGATGTCTATTGCGGCATCGAATTCAAGAGTGGCACCGATCGCGCACGCCAAGTGATCCAGTTCCTCAATTCCCTCGGCTATAACATTCCCCTGACCGCCGGCATTGGCATTAAGCCTATCAGTCCAGAAGGCACTAAACGTTTAGTCCGCATGGCGATCCGCTATGCGATTGACAAGAAAATGCCTTCGGTAACGCTGGTGCACAAAGGCAATATTATGAAATTCACTGAGGGGGCCTTCAAGGAATGGGGCTATGAGGTCGCCCTCCAGGAATTTAGACCTTATGTCGTAACCGAAGAAGAGGTCAATCAAGGGGCTGACCGCAAGGGTAAGGTGTTAATTAACGACCGTATTGCCGACAGTATGTTCCAGCAGATCCAATTGCGCCCCGATGAATATAGCGTCATAGCTACGCCGAACCTCAATGGGGATTATCTCTCCGACGCAGTCGCGGCCTTAGTAGGAGGGATCGGCTTAGCAGCAGGAGCTAATATCGGCGATCGCGCGGCGATGTTCGAAGCGACGCATGGCACAGCGCCGAAATACACGGGAAAAAACATGGCTAACCCCAGTGCCGTCATCCTTTCTGGAGCGATGTTATTAGAGCATCTTGGTTGGCAGGAGGCCGCTAACTTGGTGTATCGCGGCATCGAAATGACGTTCGCTGAGAGTGAGGAGCTCGCCCTCCGCGGTCCAGGGCACAAGCTTTACGTGACTTATGACATCGCCCGTCAATATCCTGGTTACGGCGCAGAGGCGGGGGCAACCAGTAGTGAGTTTGCCGACCGCGTCGTTTATCACCTGCAGCGCGTCTAAAGCGCTTTTAGTGGGCAGAAGCGCAGCAGGATCGCAAAGGCGTGGTTAGCTTAGTAATGCAGTGTGCGGGGTCAATGAACCAAGAGCGGCAGATATCAGCTTGCTGAAGTGTTGGTGCTGCCATCGCCGGGAAAGGCTTCCCGCGTCTATGGTGGGCGAACGTGCACTGCTCGCGTACGAAACATGCAATCCGTGAGCAAAGGCGGTACCCTGATTGGAAAAACGCTCTGGCATTGTGTGCTCCAGCAGTGGGCGAAAGGCTCCTATGCATCGGGCGTTACCCGATAGGTGGGTGCAAGTCGGTTTCTAGGGGATGGAAGTCTTCCAGGTCTGGGCAATCCTCGGTTTCAGCAGGTGGACTTGCAGAATCGTTCGGTGCTGGGCATGGCGGCGTGTTGGGCAACGTGCGGGGGGCTTTAGGATGTTGAGGCAAGAATTCCGGCCGGAGGGGCAACGCGGGCATACCACCCCGCCAAGAGTCCCAAAAACGGTGCCACGGAAAGCCAGGCCCGGGTTCCGGAGGTTGGCAATTGGGTAGTTTTTCGGGAGTAGCGGGAGGTGCGAATCGCCGAGCAGGAGAAGCGGGGAAGTCCTCGTCATCAGGAGAGGCAGGAGGAATGCGAAACTGCTCAGGCGGCGGTAGTTTATGGTCAGGCACGCCCACGGGTACGGGGACAGCCACCGGTACGAAGACGTGGCGCACCACAGGTATCACCAGGACGTTCGGCGGTTCTTTGCCAGGGCCTGAATCCATGCCACCAGCTGCGGGGCGGAGTTCTAGCTCCTGCAGTTGCGCCGCGCGCCGCAATTCCCCCAAAAACTCCGCGACTTCCCTCTGTACTTCCGGTACATGCAGAACGACCAGACAAGCCGCACCGGGGAAGTATGCAATTCGGCCGCGTACCTTTTCTTGCGGTCTTGGCGCCTGGCAAGCAGCCGCTCGACAATGAGGCGCTACCTCCAATTCGACGCCGGAACTCTGTGGCTCGCACAGCCAGGTGTTACACGCCACGAAATCGGTTACCAGCTGGCATAAGGTCGTCCCTTCGTCATGCGAGCCGATTAGGTCCGCGACGGGGTAAACCTTGCGGACCAAAACGGGAGCTTGCCTCGGGCAGCTGCGGGAACAACTCTCAGCCCGCTGTGTCGCGGAGTCGGCTATAGTCCTTGCTGCTTCCGTACACTGTACGTAACGGGCCCCACCACCACAGCCATTACAGTGGCCAGGTTCAGATGCCTCAGATTGCGGTAGCACTGCGCAGGATGCAGGTAGAGAACCTCGAGCATGGGGCGTAGAGCAAGGGCAAAACTGGCCAAGCCACGCGACGAACCTCTCGACCCAATCGCATACACACCCAGGAGCATTGCACAGGCCCAGCGCAGCAACGAAGCCGTCTTCCCGATGCTGCGCACAGCTTGAACCGGCATCCTCATTGTCCTGGGAAGGCTCGTTGGCATCGTCCTGGATAGCGGAGTTAGCAGGCGTTTGCTCGGCGGTCTCATCATCGAGGTCTTCAGGAACCGCATCGCGCTGCGGGGGCTGAGGAGCGATGGGCAGGATTTCGACCGAGGCAACAGGAGCCAAAGGGCGTCCGTCCGACAAAGTCACCGTGTCTTGTTCTGGCTTATCGGCCACGGCTGGCCGCGGAGGTACGGGAATCGTTTCTGGAGAGAAGGGATCGTGCGAGGAGGGCGTGGAGTTTCCCGAAGTGGTGGGGGCATTGGCGCTCGCCCACTGGTCCAGCAGTTTTAGCTCGCGAAGGTGTTGCTCGAGCAGCTCGGGCGGAAGAGAGCTGGGCACGGGAGCCGCTTCGGTTGGCTCGGCAGCGCTGTGGAG
>BEIM01000202.1 GCA_002898995.1 bacterium HR36 | reverse complement strand
GGAGTTCTCGCAGCTGCGTGCGCGCCCGACTGAGCAGCGATTTCACCGCCTTCACCGAAATACGCATGACTTCGGCGATCTCCTGATAGCTCATGTCCTCAAACTTATTTAACACCACTGCCAGGCGTTGGCGTTCGTTAAGCTGAGCCAGGGCCCATTGCACGACTCGGCTAAGTTCCTCATGATGCAATTGCGAGTCCGGAGGCGGGGCGACCGCAGCTCGCCAGTTCTCCAAAGGTTGTTGGGCGAGCACTCCCGAGTCGCTCAAATCCATTTGCGCCTCCGGTTTGCGCTGCCGACGCCGATACACGTTCTGTGCCAGGTGGTGTGCGATAGTAAACAACCAGGTGGAAAACTTCGCTTGCGGATGGTATTCCTTGCGGTGCCGATAAACACGTAAGAAAACTTCCTGCGCCAGGTCATCCGCTTCATCGCGGTTTCCGACGAGATGGTACATCACCGTCAACAAACGGTCCTGATACCGCCGCACCAGTTCTTCGAAGGCTCCGGGATCGTCATCGCGCACCCGCAACATCAACGCGACGTCTGGGTCGCGTAACGCCATCTGGACGCTGGTTTGCCCCTGTGCCGGCATGGCAAAAAGCCAAAGGGCAGGAGAATGTTCTCTTGTTTATTGTTCGGAGGCGGGCGCTTGCGTCAGGCTGAGTTCGCCGCTGCAAGAGCGGCTGGATTTCGGGCGGATTCCAGCCGCTGCCGGCGTAATTGACCGCACGCCGCCTCGATCTCGGAGCCTTTGCGTTTGCGCACCGTCACACTGACTCCGTGTTGCCGCAGGATTTGCTGGAATTGCCCAAGTGCCGCATCACTGGGACGGCGATAGGGCAGGCCCGGTATATCGTTGAACGGAATCAGATTGACGTGGGCACAGCGGCCGCTTAGCAACCGCGCCAGTTCCCGCGCCTGTTCCGTTCCGTCGTTGATCCCCCGCAGCAACACGTATTCATACGTCACCTGCCGACCCGTCTTGCGAAAGTAGTACTCTGCTGCTTCCAGAATGGCCGCGATGCCAACTTTAGCGTTAGTGGGTACGAGGCGCGTCCGCAACTCATCGTTGGGCGCGTGCAAGGAAACAGCTAGATGATACGAAAGCTGTTGGTCGGCCAACTGGCGGATTTTCGCTGGTAAGCCCACCGTTGAAATCGTTACATGCCGCTGACTTAAGCCAAGACCGTGGCGGGCGGTGGCCCATTTCAAGGCGAGCAGAAGGTTGTCGAGGTTCGCCAGTGGTTCCCCCATTCCCATGACAACGACGTGGCTTAATCGCTCTGGCGCGGGCAATTGATCAACCAGGCGCAACAACTGCTCCAGAATTTCCCACCATGCCAGGTTGCGAGCCCATCCGTTCAGCCCGCTGGCGCAAAAAACACAACCCATACCACAGCCGACCTGCGTACTGACACAAGCCGTACGCCGGTCCCGTTCGGGAATAAGAACGCACTCGACAGTCTCACCGTCGCTGAGCCGCAACAGTAATTTGCAAGTTCCGTCTTTAGCGCGGTGCGTCTGCACAAGCTGTGTCGCGAAAAACTCGAAGTTTTCGCTCAACTCCTGTCGTAACCGTTTCGGGAGGTCACTCATTTGCGCGAAATCACGACATCGCCGCGCCAGTACCCAGTGCCAGACCTGGCGTGCGTGAAAGCGTGGCCAGTTGTGCTCCTGCATCCAAGCCGTCAGCCCCTCCAATCCCAGGGGCAGTAACGCCGTTTTCATACGCATTCCTTAATGGGGCAGGCTTGCCCGGGCTCGCCAGTTCTGGTCATGCACATAAGTGGCATCTCCGCAGGCAGAGCCCAGCGCCCTTGTTCTCACCCAAGTATTGTACGGGGCATGCGCCACGGTCGGGCGCCCTTCGGCTCCATTACCCGCAGCCTTTCCCGGCCAGCGCAATACCGTGAAACGTATACCTCCGTTGGGCCAAGCGGGAAAGTGACCTGGAAGATTTGTGCTTTTTTGCGTATGCTGCGAAGAAAAGTGCCTCTGGCTCCTAAAAGTAGGCTTTGCTGCGGGCACATGGGCTGAGGGTGAAAACCATGAAATTTCCTCTGCCGTTTCGTGGCCGTGTCTATGAGAGCATTACGGAGACTATCGGACACACGCCGCTGGTCAAACTCCGCCGCGTCGTCGGCGATGCCCGAGCGACGGTGCTGGCCAAATTGGAAAACTTCAATCCATTGTGGTCGGTGAAGGATCGCATTGGGGTGGCTATGATCGAGGCCGCCGAGCGTGAAGGCAAAATCAAGCCCGGCGTCAGCGTCATCGTGGAACCAACCAGCGGCAACACCGGAATTGCTTTGGCCTTCACCTGCGCTGCCAAAGGCTACAAACTCATCGTGACCATGCCCGAAACCATGAGTATCGAACGGCGACGCTTGCTCAAAGCGTTTGGCGCAGAAATCATTCTCACGCCCGGCGACCAAGGCATGCGCGGCGCTGTCGCCAAGGCCGAAGAGATTCTTGCGCAAACCCCAAACGCCTTCATGCCCCAGCAATTCAAAAACCCCGCCAATCCCGAAATTCATCGCCGGACTACCGCTGAGGAAATCTGGAACGACACCGGAGGCAATGTGGACATTCTGGTCAGCGGCGTGGGCACCGGCGGTACGATCACCGGGGTGGGCGAGGTCATCAAAAAGCGCAAGCCTAGCTTCCGATGCATTGCTGTCGAACCCGCGGCCAGCCCAGTTATCTCCCAGCGGCTCCGCGGTGAACCGCTCAAACCCGGACGCCACCGCATTCAGGGGATTGGCGCGGGCTTCATCCCCGACGTTCTCAACCTCAACATCATTGACGAAGTGATTACGGTGCAAGACGACGACGCATTCGAGATGTCCCGGCGATTGGCACGCGAAGAAGGAATCCTCTGCGGGATCAGTGCTGGCGCTGCTACCTGGGCGGCGGTGCAAGTCGCACATCGCCCGGAAAATGCTGGCAAAGTCATCGTCGCCATCATCCCCGATCTCGGCGAACGCTACCTCAGTACTCCGCTCTTCCCCGCGGAATAATTTCCCCCACTTTTCGACCTCGGACCCCGCGAACTCGAAAGCGGGGCTGGCAAATTTCCGAGACGGATCGTTTTGCGACTGAGGTGCGACACGCCCGAACTGCTAGGCCGCGGCCCTTAGCCACTGCGTGCAACGTGTAAACTGTGACTGCTGCTGATTTTCTAAGCAATCCCACACCCTGCTCTTACGGTTCTTCCAGATAAGTGTACCCTTCTAAGCCGTTCTCGTAGAAACGTAATAACAAACGGGCTTCCGATAAAGAGATCATGTTAGCGCGGACGGCCTTTTCAACATCCTTGCGCATTTGCGCCATCAGTTCGTCGGCGGAATACTGAACGTAGTGCAATACCTCGCGAACGGTATCTCCCTTGATTACTGCGTCTATATAAACCTCGCCATTTTCGTCCACACTCACATGGACGGCATTGGTGTCGCCGAAGAGGTTATGTAAATCGCCGAGAATTTCTTGATAGGCGCCGAGAAGGAATGCACCTAAATAATAAGGTTCACCGGTGAATGGATGGAGTTCTAGGACAGGCTTGACATCGCGGAGCGACGGAAACTTATCAATTTTCCCATCGGAATCACAAGTAATGTCGCCAAGAATACCGCGGCGAGTCGGAGGTTCATCAAGACGGTGTATAGGCATCACCGGGAAAACCTGATTAATGGCCCAACTGTCGGGCACAGACTGGAAAACCGAGAAGTTGCAGAAATAAGTGTCCGAAAGGAGCGCCTCGAGGTTCTGCAATTCTTCGGGGACATAAGGTAATTCGCGGACAATCCGCAGCAACTTATTAGCAAACGCCCAGAACAATCGTTCCGCCAGCCCACGCATTTGCAAATCCAGAACGCCGAGATTGAAAGCGGTGAGCACCTGCTCAATAGCCTGCTGGGCATCGTGGTAACTTTCGAGGTAATTTTTTTTGTTTAGTTCACGGCAAATAGCAAACAGATCCTGAACCGGCTTAGGAGCATGAGGCGGCAAACTCTCGGGGAGTGGTTCCTCCTCGAAATCCGCCACGCCAAGCACGTTGAACACCAGAACGCTATGATAAGCCACGATGGCCCGACCACATTCGGTGATGATAGTGGGATGAGGAACGCCCGCCTCGTCGCAGACACTTTTGATGTAATAGACGACGTCATTAGCATATTCCTGCAAAGTATAGTTTACACTTGACTCGAAATCTGTTTGCGAACCATCATAATCAATACCTAAGCCACCTCCGACGTCTAAGTAGCGCAAGCCTGCCCCCAGTCGTCGCAGCTCCACGTAGATCCGCGCGGCTTCATTGATAGCGTTCTTGATGCTGCGAATATTAGTGATTTGACTGCCGAGGTGAAAGTGAAGGAGTTGCAGGCAGTCTTCCATACCCTCGGTTTTGAGATACTCCAGAGCATCTAAGATTTCGGTGATGGTCAAGCCAAACTTAGAACGATAGCCGGCGGAGAGCCGCCAGCGTCCGGAGCCGCGTGCGGCCAACTTGGCGCGCACTCCGAGCACTGGTCGCACATTAAGATCGCGGGCATGTTTCACCAAGGATTCCAGTTCGGTGAATTTTTCGATGACTGGGATGATGGGCTTGCCGATCTTCCGCGCCAGGACGGTCATCCGCAGAAACTCGTCGTCCTTGAAACCGTTGCAGATAATCAAGGTCTGGTTGTTACTATTGGTCAGTGCCAGCACCGCGAGCAATTCGGGCTTGGAGCCTGCTTCTAAGCCAAAACGCCGTTCTTTTCCGAAGTGCATCAACTCCTCGACTACGTGGCGTTGCTGATTGACCTTAATTGGATAGACAGAAATATAGTCGCCGTGATAATCAAACTCGGCAATGGCGTTGCGAAAAGCCTGGTGAATTTCGCCTAGGCGGTGCCGCAGAATATCGCTGAAGCGCAGCAGAATCGGCAATTGAATCCCACGTGCCTGAAGCTGGTCAACAAGTTCCTTCAAGTCCACAGCAGGTTCGGGCGTTTTATAGGGGTGGACGATGACGTGGCCCCGCTCATTAACGGAGAAGTAGCCCTTGCCCCAGTTGCGAATGCCGTAAGTTTCCGCAGCGTCCTGGATGGACCAGGTTTCCAATAGCTCCATTCTAATTAAAGCTCCGCTGAGAAGAATGCCGGGTGATGTTCTGCGAGTCTGCAAGGTACGATGGGGTTGTCTCGACAACAGCGCCCGCGCGTGTTTCGACAATCTGTATGCGGAGCGGCGGCGAATGTCAAGGGAAAGTCAGCGTTGGTTTTGCAAGGCGAGGGATTGGGCGAGGCGGCGGAGCCAATCGGGGTCGGGGGGCCCATAGGGGCGGAATTTTTCGAGTTTGGCCTGCTCCTCGCTATAGAAATAAGCACGGCATGGCCCGAGGCGCGAGGCCAGCGGCGAATCGAGGAAATTGCTGGAATCGTTGGCACTCATCTGCAGGGCGATACGGAAGTTAAGCTCGCGGAATGCGGCACGGTCGAGAGTGCGCTGCAAATTGGTCAAGGTGTCGCACCAGAGGAAAGTGTGCATTCCCAAAAGTGGGCCGTCGCGCAGCAACTCATTGAGGAGCAACGCCGGACTAGCGGGTCGGGAGCTGTCTAAGCCGAAACCGTAATCGTCTTCCGCCCGCCGCAAGTCGCGGAAGCGGTGAAGAGCGAAGATAAAAAGGAACCAAGGTGGCGCACTATCCGTGGTCGCACTACGGCGCTGCAGTTCCGCTTGCAGTTCCTGTAAAAATGGAGCGGAGTCGCGCCACCGGCCGATACGCACTTCTAGAGGCAACATGGCCAGAGTGTCGGCCAGGCTTGCAGCGGCAGGTGTGCCGTCTAAACTACCGTCGAGGAAATAAAGGCGCGGCCGGCTACCCGCTGATGGGTCAGTAACAGACTGTCCGGCGGCGATAGGGGTAAGCCCGGCGGGGTTTCGAGCGCGAGGAAGCTGAGCGGCCAGGGAAACGAGGGCGGCACAGAACATGCTCGCAGCCAGCGTTTCGTCCTGACCCACGATCGCCAGATTCGCCCCCGCCTGGCGTCGCAAGACCAGGTGCGTTGGTTCTTTAATGGCGACGGAATCCCCGAGCCAGATCGTCGGCGCTGCGGCAGGAGGAATCGCACCACTTGCGTACTTCCACAACTCCGTGTTCTCAGACAATTCCGAGGGGGCGTTGCCTTCAAAGATGACAAGCGGCTGAGGCGGCAGCTGCCGCTTACGCGCCAGGTTCTGGATTTCCTCCAAATAGCGTTCGCGGGCATCGTCATCGAGCCAGACGATCTGGAACGGGCTGTTGCCCTCGATCAGACCATTGGCATCGTTGTAAATGGCTTCGCCCGGCCGACTGAGCAGGCGAGCGGCGGTGTTGTCCTCGCTGAGGATCAAAGAAGCATCCGCTTCGCTGCATTGCAGGGCGATGCGCACGGCCATCTGATCCAACGTACTGCGGGCCAAGGAATAGGCGCCGCCCAGGGTTTGCGAACCGAGGACAACGTGCAAACCGAACGCGCGGCCCTGGCGTACCAGGCGATCCAGTAATAAGGCGGCTTCTTGGGCCAGGCGGTCGTCCTCAATGAAGAATTCCTGGAACTCGTCC
>BEIM01000201.1 GCA_002898995.1 bacterium HR36 | reverse complement strand
GGCGGGGTCAGGAGGCTGATTATGGATTTGCTTAGGGTGCCCCGAGTGCCTGTAGATATGTTAGGTAACCAGGCAGCTCGGCTGGCACAAATGGTGAAATCCAAGGATCTTAGAAGCGTAGCAGGAACGCCCCAGTCAAAGGAGTCCCTACAAGAAGCTGCGCGCTGCTTTGAAGCGCTTTTTTATAGCCTGCTGATTAAGGAACTGCGGCAGAGCACGCAAGAATTGGGTGAAGGCTTGTTCGCTGGAGATCAGGCGGATATTTTTGGAAGCCTATTCGATTATTACCTGGGCCAATTTCTGGCACAACGCCAGCAGCTAGGCATAGGTCGGCTGTTGGAGGAGCAGTACCGCCGCAGTGACTTCGCAGCCGCTGGTGACCAGCAACCAGGCGGGGAAAAAACACGGCCGTCAGAGGGACTGCGGGTGGGCTAAAAAAGGCGCGAAAGCCGAGCCAGACGGCAAAGTGGAAGCAGCGGTATGAGGGCAGCACCTGTGGAATACGTGAGCGAGCTGCTGCACTATCTGGAGCAAGAGGAAGCCCGGCTCACGGAGTTGAGCGAAGAGTTAGCGCATTTGCACCGAGCGTTGGCAAGTGGGCAGATAGCACTGGCTAACGGAGCGCTCGCGGGGCTGTGGCAGCAGTTAGGGGCGGCCAGCAGTTTGCAAAAGCAACGCCAGCGCTTGCAAGCGCGCTTGCCCCGGCGCAGCGATGGTGGCGTGGACTGGGCGAGAATCGAAGCACTGTTAGGGGCAGAGAGCGCTGAAGCAGTGCGGCGGCAACGTGCTAGGCTAAGGAGTTTGGCTCAGCAAGTTCGGGGACAACTGCACCGTTTGGCCGTAATGGCCTGGTTTGGTCAGGAACTCTATGGGAGGATTTTGGCGGCCATCCTAGGCGACAGGGCGACTTCAGGCCGTTACAGCCCTCCTGGACAAGAAGGTGAGCCTGGGGGAACACACATCATAGAAATGTTGGGGTAAAGGCGATGGCGCTTGTCAATTTTTCAGCAGGTCTGTCAGCATTACAGGTCAATCAGCAGGTGCTTGACCTGCTTGGCCAGAACATTGCCAACGTCAACACGCCTAGCTACCATCGCCGGGAGGCGCTCTTAGCGGCCCGATACGTGACAGAGAATCCGATCGGTTTCGGGGTGGAAATCGCGCAGATCCGCCGGTTGCGCGATGCCGTCCTGGAGCAAGCGGTGATGCGGCACAGTTCGGAGCTGGCCGAGCTGGAAAGCCGCTTGCCTCGGCTGGCGGAAATCGAAGCGCGGCTGGGCACAGGCCCACAATCGTTGCGCAGCTTGCTGAACGAGTTCTTCGACCAATTAGACCAGTTAGGGGTACGGCCGGCCGATTTGACAGCCCGGCGGCTCGTAGTAGATGCCGCCCAACGTTTGGCCAGCCGTTTTCAAGATTTGAATAACCAGATGCTGCAGTTACGGGGACAACTGGTGGAAGAAACAAAAACTGCTATTTCCCAAGCCAACGACCTGGCGATGCAAATAGCCGATCTTAACGCCCAGATTGCCCGAGCCGCAGCACGCGGCGTTATTCCGCACGATGCCCTAGATCGACGCGATCAGTTGTTGAACCAGCTAGCGGAATTGATTGGGGTGCAGGTCATCGAGCAGCCGCTGCAGCAGGTAAATGTGTTGGCCAATGGAATTCTCATCGTCAGCGGGGATACTACCATTCCGCTGCAAACGAAGCTGGACGAACAGAACCGCCTGCAGATTGTCGCCCAAGGTGTGTCGGAGCCGATAAATGTTTCGTCGGGTTCGGTAGCGGGGCTGTTGAATGTGCACAACGAGGTGATTCGGGATGTAGTGGAGCGCCTGAACCGGCTTGCCCGGGAAGTGATGTCGAGACTGGACGGGATTCATGTAACTGGACTGGGACTGCCTGGCGGTTTCCGCGTGCTGAACGGAGTGCGGTCGGTGAACAACGTGAATACATTGCTCGAGCGTGCGGGGCTAGCCTTTCCTGTGCACGCAGGCACGGTGTGGGTGAGCATCACCGACCAGGCGACAGGCGCCCGGACTCTGCACGCGGTGTCTATTAACCCTGCCACGCAGACTTTGGCCGACGTCGCCGCTGCCTTGAGTGCCGTGCCCCATTTGCAGGCGATCGCAAACCCGCAGACGAGCACGCTACAACTTCTGGCCGAACCGGGCTATTCCTTCGACTTTGCCGGCCGGATGCCCACGCAGCCAATCACTTCCATCACGGGAACGGCTCAGCCCACGGTAACTGGCACCTACACAGGGAGTCAGAACGATACCTACACAGTTACCGCAATAAATAGCGGCACGGTAGGGCTCACGCCCAACCTGACGCTGGAAGTTCGTAACAGTGCTGGCCAATTGCTAAACAGCGTGCAGGTGGGACAAGGCTATGTTCCCGGCAGCGTGGTTTCGCTGGCCGAGGGCTTGACGCTCCAGTTGAGTGCGGGCACGTTGAATGCTGGAGATGCATTCCAGGTGCCTGTGGTCGCCCAGCCCGACACTTCGGGTTTGCTGACGGCTCTAGGCATTAACACGCTGTTTGCCGGAACGGATGCCAGTAACATAGCCGTGCACCCTGAAGTAGCCCTGTCTCCGGAGCGTTTGGCCGTTTCGCAAAGCGGCGCTCCGGCAGAAGCCGGGCGGTTGCGCCAGATGCTGGCAGTGCGCGATACACCTGTCTTTTCGGACAGCGGTTTGACGCTGATCGGATTCTACGACCGCCTGGTTGCGGACCTCGGTGCCCAAGTGCAGGCCACACAGCAAACCCAGGATCACCTGCAAGCGGTTGGCGAGCAGCTGCGCGCGGAACAACAAGCCATCTCCGGTGTGGACCCCAACGAGGAATTAGTCCGTCTCTTGCAGTATCAACGGGCATTCCAACTGGCCGCGCGCTTCATCCTCGTAGTCAACGAAACCTTCGATGAGCTCTTGCGCTTGGTCTAATAGCGTACGGCCAAGTGCGCGGCTAGATTTGAGCAGGACTTGAACACCCATGCTGCAACGCACCACTTTTAACAACCTGGTCAATCGGTCTATCCATCATCTGCAAGCCACACTCCGCGAACTGGAGCGTTTGCATACGCAAGCGGTTACGGGCAAGAAATGGACGCGTCCGTCTCAGAATCCTGTGGGGTTCAGCACGGCCCAGTCTTACCACGGAACGTTAGACCAACTGGAAGCTCTGGGCAGTAATCTGACCGATATGAGGTTGAGTTTGGAAACATCGTCGCAAGCGTTGCAACAAATCAGCGCTATCGTGAACCAGGCGCGGGCACTGGCAGCCGAAGGGGCCCACGGTTCGCCCGACGAAACTTCGCAGCGTGCACTAGCGGCTCAGGTGAACGGCCTTTTGGAACAGGTTCTGAGCTTGGCCAACAGCCGAACGCCCGATCACTACGTTTTCGCCGGCACTGCGGCCACCAAGCAGCCGTTTCAAGCCCTCCGCAACGCTCAGGGGCGCATTGTCGCGGTGCGTTATGTGGGAAACGACGAAGCAGGAACGGCGCACGTGGGGCAGAACGAATGGGTACAGTTTCTGTACGCCGGCCGGGACGTTTTCCAGGGGCAGGATTCTTCCCAAGGCGAGGTGGTGGGAAATACGGGATTGGCGCTGGGCACGGGGACTTCTCGGGTGCGCGGGCGAATCGCGGTCGAGGTGCGGCACACTGCTACCCTTTATGCGCCCGGGTCAGGGGTGGCTCCCGGCAACAGCTCGGCGAGTGGGGACACCATTCTGGGACCTAGTGGCGCCAACACTTTATTCCTTCAGGATACCAGCGGCACTGGAACCAGCGGCACCGTTTCGCTCAACGGCGGCCCGGCCATTGCCTGGACCAATACGGACACAGACTTGCAAGTTGTCGGCCCGAATGGCGAAGTAGTTTTCATTGATACGACAAATATCACCCCAGGCTTTTCCGGCACAGTAGCAATCACAGCAAACGGAGAACTATCTCTGGATGGTGGAAGCACAATTCTGCCCTTGGCTTTCTCCACCAACCAATATGTGACCGATGCGCGGGGAAACGTGGTCTTCTTCGATACCTCACAAGTGCGTCGGGTGGGTGTGAATTGGGTGGAATTCCCTGGCGGTTACGACATCTTTTCCGCACTTCTAGATTTGCGGGACGATCTGGAAAACGCCCGGCAGCTGACAGCAGGGCAGCAAACGGAAGCCTTGAGCCGCATGATGGCCAGCCTCGACACCGTTCATGATGCTTTGTTACAGACTCTCGGCGACCAATCGGCCACCTTGGCTCAACTCGAAACTCTTGAGCAGCATATGCAGGAGATGAAGCTCGATTTGCAAAGCCGACTGGGCAAGCTGGAACAGGCAGACCTCGCTGAATTGGTGGTGCAACTCCAGGCACAGCAAAACCAGCTGACACTTGTACTCGGGGCCACTGCCGCTCTTATGCAAACGAGCCTACTGGATTTCCTGCGCTAAAGCCTGTCGGCCTGCTAATGTCGTGCTCCACAGGAAGTTAACTGGCACAACAAACGCGGTTGCGTCCAGCCTGTTTAGCAGCGTATAAGGCTTGGTCGGCCTGGCGGAATAACTCTTCGGGGGATCGCATGTTTTCTCGGCGTGTTGCCACGCCTATGCTCAGCGTAACGCGCAACGGCGTCTTTTCATTACCCCAGGTTTTTTCCTCGGCCAGATGGCGAATGCGCTCCGCGAGAGCCGCGGCTCCCTGTCCAGTGGTACGAGGGCACACAATGAAAAATTCCTCGCCTCCGATACGGCACGCTACATCGCTGCGACGGATCGCACTACGCAGCAACTCCGCCAGTTGATGTAGGACCAGGTCGCCCACGTCATGGCCATAAGTGTCGTTGATCTGCTTGAAATGGTCCACGTCCAGCATCAGACAGGCCAGCGGCAGTTCATGCCGCATCGCTTCATGCCACTCTTGCTGCAAGCGTTCGAAAGCATAGCGACGGTTAGGCAAATGCGTGAGGGGGTCAGTGAGTGCAGCATCTTGTAGCTTGCGATTGGCTATGGCCAACTCCGCGGTGACACGGCGCAACTCCTCCTGCTCGCACTCGACTTCCCTTTGCAATTCCAGGACACGCTGACCAGCACGCAGCCGCGCCAGGAGAATGCGCGGCGAGCTTGGCCAAATGACAACGTCATCGGCTCCAGCCTCAAAGGCGGCCACTATCTGTTCTTCCTTTGGTTGTTCTCCGAACAGAACGATGTATAATTGCCGGCCCAGGCGTGTTTCGCGCAATTGGCGACACCAGCGCCCTGCTTCCCAAACCGAACGCGCTGTCTGATCCCCTGTTTTCTCCGCGAAATGCAGCGGGGCTAGGATAAACTGTGGCAAAGTTTCTAGGACCAACGCCAGTCCGCTTTCTGCATTGGGCGCTGTCAGAACTTCATAGCCGGCCTGCTGCAGGGTTTGGCAAAGCGATTGGCTGCTTGGCATCGGCGGGCACACCACCAAAGCCCGCCAGACACTGCCCGAAACTATACCGGTCGCAGGCGCTGCCGGCGGGGAAGTATCTGAGCGTGGAGGTTCCGTGTTCTGCACCAGGTCGCGAATAGAACCGACAGTCTGGGTGCGGATATCGAGAATACGCCCCCAGTTTTGCCAATCGCGAGCGATGCGATCAAACAGTTCGGCCAGTTGCAGCGGTTCTAATTGCAAAGGCATGGATCGGGCCAACAGTTGCTGAGCGATGGTAGCCCGATGGTCAGCGCCGCTGAGGCACAACTCGGCCAGGGTTTGTGCTACTCTCAAGATGCGCACCAGACGCCGCATCGAATCATAACAATCTTCTGGCTCGCCGAAGACGTAACGTTCTACGGCCGCCGCCTGCTCTGCAGGTAAACCCCAGTCGAGGAACATCGCCGCACTCAGTTCCCCGTGGTGGGCAGCGAAGACTTCCTGTTCCAGCCGCAGCAATCCTTCCAGGCACTGGTCTGCGGCCTGGCGGAGCACTTCCGCATATTTATCAGGATAGACGCAAGCCAGGGCCAACTGGCCAATGTGTGCGAGTAATCCAGTAGTGAAGGCTTCGTCGGGGGGTACCAGGCGGGTTTGCCGGGCCAGTTCTTGGGCTGCCACCCCTTGAGCCAGGGAACGCGACCAGAAGCCGTGGTAATCGAAGGCAGCACAGCGACCTTGCCGATATGCGGAAATGAGCGAAAAACTCAAGGCAATCCGGCGGAGGGTTCCCACACCCAAACGCAACACTGCTTCCTGCACCGAATTAACCGAGCGCCCCGTTTGCATCAGAGCGGAATTGGCGTATTTGATCACCTTGCCCGATAGAACAGGGTCGGCCATCAACACCCGCGCTAATGAGCCGCAGGACACACTTTCGTCCTGAGTCAAGCGGACGATTTCCAGAGCCACGCCGGTGGGACTGGGCAACTGCTGCGTGGCCTTCATTTCGTCGAACCGCGCCAGATACGGGCGCCGGGGCCTCTCTTGGCTAGCTGACGCCTGGGTTTTGGGTACCAACTCGCAGACCGTTGTACGCATTCCCTGCCCCCTTACCAGCATGCCTGCCCGTTTCCAAGGTCAGGCTCGTGGAAGCGTTCGCGCTCGTCCGAGCCGATGGATTCCTGAAAAGCAT
>BEIM01000200.1 GCA_002898995.1 bacterium HR36 | reverse complement strand
AGCATGACGCTGAAACGGTCGTGCAGCACGTCCACCAGCGTCAAGCTGACACCGTCTAAAGCTACCGACCCTTTTGGCACCATGTAGCTGAGTAACTCCGTTGGGCACGTGAACCAGACGGTATCGAACTGTTCCTGATGCTCGCGGGAGATCAGGGTGGCCAAACCGTCCACATGACCTTGAACCCAATGGCCTCCCAATGGATCGCCCAGCCGCAAAGGCCTTTCCACATTCACCAATTCTCCGACTTGGGCTTGTCCGAGATTGGTGCGCTGAAGTGTTTCGGAGCCGAGTTCAAAATGCAATCGTTCCCCTTCCACGCGTGTGACCGTTAGGCACACACCATTGACCGCCAGGCTGTCACCGGGTCGCACTTCCCGAGCCAGAGCGGGTTGGCTGAGCACCAAGCCTTTGCCTCCCGCTATGTCGTCGAGCACACTGACGGTCGCCAGATGATGAATGATTCCCGTGAACATGCCTGCTGCTCCGTCCGGTATCGAGCTTCTTTTCAAACCGTGGCCTGCGCCCAACCCCGTAAGATTTTGTATGCTGAGCCGCTAGCAACGGCAGCGCTGGGTGCTGAAGGGGAAGCCTCTGGAGTTAGCGAATATAGCCCGAGCGGGCTGAGCGCGATCGTGATCGTCCAGATGCGCAGCTGTCGTTTAGCAGGACATGGGAGCACGAACACTCGGCGCGTGCGCTTATTTGGGCCAACGCTCCTATGTTCCCGAAGACTAGGGCAAGGATAGCCTTTCGCCGAGGCAGTGCCGCGAAAACTTTTCCCCCTCTTTCTACGGGAGAATTCACCTTGCTGCGGTTGGACATAGGCTTGTTCGTCCACATTGCCAGCTAGGTGTGCGGACTCCCATGGATTGGCAGCAGCCAAGGGTGCGGGTGGTGCTAACCGGTTACTGGTGCACACCCGCCGCTCAGCGAGCCCATGATTGTTGACGTGGTGATCAACTAAGTCACACTGTGCTTCTTGTTCAGCACGCTTGGTGTTAAATCAGCCCACGGTTAATTCAGTGAGTTCTTCTCTGTTCACCCGACGGAGATATTCCACGGTCTAACCGCACAAATTGGACGATGCAATCCCGCGATTCATTTTCGCCCTTGGTCTTCTGGCGCTTCTTGCGAGCAGCAGAAACGAACAAACTCAGAACTGCGCCAATCCACGCAAGACTTACGGTTACAGGCTGACGGACGAGAAATCACTGCGGCGTGTACTACTGGGTCGGCAAGTGTTGCTCCCGCGACCTTTTTAGCAGCTGGCGCAGCTGGAGAGCCTTGGCTATCACATCTGCTAATAGTTGCGCCGCAGACCGCACGAGGAGGCGTGGCCATAACCAGAATCCCCATCACGGTTAAGCGCTGCAAGGTAGTGGGTGGTTCCACAGTTTGGCTCCCATGAGACCTTGCCGAAACTACATCTTGGGACTAAACCGAAGCCAGGCTACTAGATGTAGGATGCTCAGGCGGTTAGCGGCGCTTGGCATCGGTAGGCATGTACCTGGGAGGGCGCCGCTCCGCCGGGCTTACCAGAGCTTCTCACTTGACGGCAGCACCAGCCAAAAGGTCGGTCGCTGGACTTCTTGCCTCGAGCGCCCGATAATAGTGTACGGAAAAACACTATATCGGAGCGCTGCTATGTCAGGAGTTACAAACGTGGCTATCCTGAGTGATGCGCAGATCCAACGAGAAATCGTCATTCGTCCCTTCGCTGATGGCACGCCACGCCCTGGCGTGATCTCCTATGGACTGAGCAGCTATGGCTACGATGTGCGTGTCGGACGCCATTTCAAGGTCTTTACCAATGTCTACGGTGCCGTCGTCGATCCCAAAAACTTTTCCCCCACCGCCTTTGTGGACATTGAAGGCGATTATTGCCTCATTCCGCCTAACAGTTTTGCGCTCGCCGAGTCCTTGGAATACTTTGAGATCCCGCGCGACCTGCTGGCTATTTGCGTCGGCAAGTCCACCTATGCGCGCTGTGGCATCATTGTAAACATTACGCCTCTGGAACCCGAATGGCGTGGGAAGATCACCTTGGAAATCAGCAACACCACGCCTTTACCCGCAAAAATCTATGCCAACGAAGGCATTGCTCAAATTATCTTTCTCCGGGCCGAGCAGGTCTGCCGTGTCAGTTACGCCGATAAACGTGGCAAGTATCAGGATCAAAAGGGTCTGACCTTGCCGTTTGTGCTCGGGACTGAGCTGGCCGCTTCCAGCCGGAATGACAAAGTCTCTGAAGACCGGCCAAAAGTTCTGTCACCAGCTGCCGAGTAAGGGGGTATTTACTGATTAGGAGGGCCAGTCATGCGGATACCGCGCCGCTTTACTCAGGAAAATCAAGACCCCTTGATTTCTCTACGTTTCGTCCATCGCTCCAGCCGCATTACTAATCCCGACGGTTCCGTGGTCTTTGAGATGCGCGACTTATTAGCGCCGGAGCACTGGTCGCAAGTGGCAGTTGATATTTTAGCACAAAAGTATTTCCGCAAGGCCGGCGTACCCTCGGCCACGGTTCGCGTCCCCGAACCGAATGTTCCCGAATGGCTCTGGCGGTCGGTTCCGGCCGAGGGTTGCACTTTCGGTTGTGAACGCGATGCGCGACAAGTCTTCCATCGCCTGGCTGGCTGTTGGACGTATTGGGGCTGGAAAGAAGGTATGTTCGATTCCGAGGCCGATGCACGTGCCTTTTATGATGAGTTGATGTATATGTTGGCCTGGCAAATTGGTGCGCCGAATAGTCCCCAATGGTTCAATACCGGCCTTTACTGGGCGTACGGCGTTACCGGACCTCCGCAAGGGCATTACTACGTGGACCCCGAAACGGGCGAAACCGTGCCCTCTAAGTCTGCTTATGAACGCCCCGCGCCGCATGCGTGCTTTATTCAGAGCATAGCCGATGACTTAGTTAATCCCGGCGGCATTATGGATTTATGGGTGCGGGAGGCGCGGATTTTCAAGTATGGCTCGGGGACGGGCACGAATTTTTCCCCGCTGCGCGCCGAAGGCGAGCCGCTTTCTGGCGGTGGTAAATCCAGCGGCCTGATGAGCTTCCTCAAGATCGGCGATCGGGCAGCGGGAGCCATTAAGTCTGGCGGGACCACGCGCCGCGCTGCTAAAATGGTGATCCTTGATGTGGATCACCCAGATATCGAGGAATTTGTCAACTGGAAAGTGCACGAGGAGCAAAAAGTAGCGGCTCTGGTTGCGGGTTCTAAAATTTGCAGCCATTATCTCAATGCCATCCTTCGCGCCTGTCATCATCCGGAAACTGCGAATGGCAGCGACTCTAACTCCTTAGCTGACTCTGACCGTTTCGATGTACGCAAGAACGAAGCACTGAGACGTGCTGTAGCAGAGGCTCATCGGGCTCAGGTACCCATCAACTATATAGAGCGGGCCATTCAGCTCGCCAAGCAAGGTGTAACTTCCATTCAATTTGCCGAGTATAACACCGATTGGGACTCAGAAGCTTATGCCACAGTTTCCGGCCAAAATAGTAACAATTCCGTGCGCGTAACTAACGCGTTCATGGAAGCGGTGCTTCACGATGGCCCCTGGCATCTGTATTGGCGTACGGAGCTGGAGCAGGCGCGCAAGGAAAATCGGCCACCGAAACCTTGCCGCACCATCCGCGCACGTGACCTCTGGGACCAAATCGCTGCCGCCGCCTGGGCTTGTGCTGACCCCGGTCTGCAATTCGACACCACTATCAACGAGTGGCACACCTGCCCTAACGATGGCCGGATTAATGCCTCTAATCCTTGCAGCGAATACATGTTTCTGGATGACACGGCCTGCAACCTGGCTTCCGTTAACCTTATGATGTTTCACCGCACCCGGCGGCCAGAGGCGCAACTTTCAGCGGAAGAATTTTTCGATGTCGAGGCTTTTCGCCACGCCTGCCGATTGTGGACTATAGTTTTGGAAATCTCCGTGTATATGGCGCAGTTTCCCAGCAAAGCTATCGCTCGCCGATCTTATGATTACCGCACTTTAGGACTGGGATATGCGAATCTAGGCACGCTATTAATGGTTGAAGGCGTGCCTTATGATTCGGATCGTGGCCGGGCTATCTGCGCCGCCCTTACCTGCCTGATGCACGCCACCGCTTACAGCACTTCCGCGGAAATGGCGCGCGAACTCGGGCCTTTCCCGCGCTTTCATGCCAATCGCGAAGCCATGCTCCGCGTCATTCGCAATCATCGGCGAGCCGCTTATCAGGCACCAGCCAGCGAATATGAAGGCCTTACTATAAAACCGCAAGGGCTCGATCCGCAGCATTGCCCCCAATTTTTACTGGAAGCGGCGCGGCGGGAAGCGGATCGCATGTTAGAGCTAGGGGAAAAATACGGCTATCGCAACGCCCAGGTCACTTGTATTGCACCAACCGGTACCATCGGCCTGGCGATGGATTGCGATACAACCGGCATCGAACCCGATTTTGCGCTGGTCAAGTTCAAGAAATTGGCGGGCGGGGGATATTTCAAAATTATCAACAGTTCCGTGCCGCTGGCACTAGCCAAGTTGGGATACACCCCAGAACAAATCCGTGATATCGAGCTCTACTGCCGCGGACATGGTACCCTACGCGGCTGTCCCTATATCAATCCCGAAACGCTGAAAGCGCGCGGTTTTTCCGATGAAGTTTTGGCGCGAATCGAGGAAATGTTACCCAGCGTGTTTGACTTGCGCTTCGCCTTTACACGCTGGACGGTTACCGATGAGTTTCTCCTCAAGCTGCGATTTACGGATAGTCAAATCCAGGCTCCTGATTTCGACGTGTTGACTAGCCTGGGCTTTACTCGCGAACAAATCGAAGCGGCCAATGAATATGTTTGTGGCACGATGACCTTAGAAGGTGCCCCGCATTTGCGGCCGGAGCATTTGCCGATTTTTGACTGCGCCAACCGTTGCGGTAAGAAAGGAAAACGGTTTTTAAGCACCGAAGCCCATATTCGCATGATGGCAGCAGCCCAACCCTTTATTAGTGGGGCGATTTCTAAGACTATTAACATGCCGCACGACGCCACCATCGAAGACGTGAAGAAAGCCTATATGCTGAGTTGGCAATTGATGCTCAAAGCAATAGCGCTTTATCGGGATGGCTCGAAACTCAGCCAACCCCTCAGTTCGGTAAGCGAAGCATCCGATTTACTGGCGCTTGCCGAGGAGCCCCAGGCCGAGCCCGTGCGCATTGCCGAACGCATCATTCACCGCTATATAGCTAAGCGGCGCCGGTTGCCTGATCGCCGAGCCGGCTACACTCAAAAGGCTCGAATCGGCCCGCATAAGATTTATTTGCGCACTGGCGAATATGAGGATGGGACGCTCGGGGAAATATTCCTTGATATGCACAAAGAAGGGGCAGCATTTCGCAGCATATTGAATTGTTTCGCGATTGCGGTATCGCTGGGACTGCAGCACGGCGTCCCACTCGAGGAATTTGTCGATGCGTTTCTTTTCACTCGTTTCGAACCGAACGGTCCGGTGCAAGGGAATCCGCATATCAAGATGACGACTTCGATCATTGACTATATTTTCCGCGAATTGGCGATCACTTATTTAGGGCGCTATGATCTGGCCCAGGTGGATGAAGAAGACCTGCGTGCGGATGCTATGCATCGCAATGCGCCGGAACCGGAATACGAAGGAGAAGAGGTAGTGGCAGAACGTGTGTATGATCCAGGTGAATGGAGAAAAGAAGAGACCCGACGCAATTCTCCTGTATTTAGCAAACCCCGAACACCGCACTTACATCCGCAACCTCCGCGAGGGGAGAACGGCCACAATCCACGCAATAATCCCCCCGAGAATCCGCGTCTTACGGGGCCGGCGCTTTTGGCACGGACGACCCTGGCCGAAGAAGTCCGCCTGGCACGTCTTAAAGGATATGAAGGCGACCCTTGTCCGGAGTGCGGCCAGTTAACTTTGGTGCGGAGCGGCGCCTGCCTAAAATGTGATACGTGCGGGGCGACCAGCGGCTGTAGCTAACCCCCGCCCCATCAGCTTCACCAAACTCGCTTCGGAGGAGTAACGATGCTTCTCAGTCGGCGGGAGTTTTGCCAGGCCACGGCGATGATGGGTCTGACTTGCTCCAGCGGCATTTCGCTGAAGGCTCAAACAGCCAAACGCTATTGGCTCTATATTGGCACTTATACCAGCGGAAAAAGTAAAGGTATCTACCTGTATGAATGGCGTACGGATGGTAAACTCAGTCATCGCGGTCTGGCAGCGGAAAGCCCTAACCCTTCGTTTCTGGCGGTGCATCCGACTCACAAATATTTATACGCCGTCGGCGAGGTGAACACGCTGGATGGGAAGCGCACCGGCGGGGTGCGCGCATTTGCCCTGGATACAAAAACCGGGCGTCTCACTCTCCTCAATCAGCAGCCTTCAGGAGGAAGTGGCCCGTGCCACTTGATTGTAGATCCAGTTGGCCGGCACGTGCTGGTGGCGAACTATAGTGGGGGAACAGTGGCAGTATTGCCCATCGAAAGCGATGGCCGCCTGGCCGAACCCTGTTGCGTCGTACAGCATCAGGGCAAGAGCATCAACCCCAAACGGCAGGAGGCACCGCATCCCCATTCGGTCAATT
>BEIM01000199.1 GCA_002898995.1 bacterium HR36 | reverse complement strand
CCTCCAGTCATGAGGCAGGATCCAGTCCCACCTGAGGGGCGGCACGTAAGTTGTTGTGCATGCGCTTGCTGTCGCAGCGTCTAGCACATTAGGGCCCCATACTCGAATGATAACCCCATTCGGCCCCATATTGTCGTTCATCTTCTTCTTGAACAGCAGCACGTCGGCGGCAACGATCGCAGCAACTGCTTTGACACGCCAGTCAACCCGCTTATCAACAAGGCGCTTGCTCAAGAAGTCAAAGATCTGCTTCTCTGAGACATGTGCGTTGAGGAAGTCCCGAAACTCCTCGGCTTGCCGCTTCGGTAGCGTGATTCCATATCCCGCGAATGCATCAGCGATCTTGACCTTCTCATCCACAGCGTCGCTTTTGGTCGCCGTGCCGCTTGGTCGGCTGGCACCGTCGCAAACCATCAGGACCGCTGCGAGAAGTGGCAGAGCGGCGAATCGCATGTCTCGATGTAGGGCTCGCATAAGAGGTCCTCCAATGGGCTAAATAGTGATTAGATCGACCGACGCCGGTCTGTCTATCACCGCGCCGGTCTCGTTATTTCGGGGCGCCGGTCTGTCTATTACGGCGCCAATCTATCTATTCTGGTCGGCCGACCTGTCTATGACGGCTCCTAACTACCAAAGACCAGCACCCGCCCAGCCGTTCCTGGGAAACTATCTCTGCCTGCTTATACGGTCACCAACGGGGGCTGTCAAGAAGGCAGCCGATCCAACTTATCCCCACTTTTTTGCGGCGGGTCAAGTGGCGTTGCAATAGCGGCAAGTTATTCCGAAGCCCTGTTGGGCGGAGGAGCGGTCGTATTTCCGACATGCAGCACGTGTGGTAAGCGAAGGTGTTGCTGCATACTTCGCCCTGGCTCTGCTAGGACCTTGAGTAAGATTTGCATTGCCGAGCGGCCCATCTGATACCAATCGACCTGGTGACAGGTCAAACCGGGGACTTCTTCTCCCCCAGCCCCCATCACACTGAGGTCCTCCGGTACGCGGATCGCGCGGCGCCGCAGTTCTTCGATAGCGAACCTGGCAAGGGTATTGTTGAAACAGTACAAAGCTGTCGGAGCCGGTCGCAACGCAAGGAGCTGGTCAACCATTCGGCGAGCACCTGCTACCGTCAATTCGGTGAGGATCTCCCAGTTCTGGCGACGATAGAGACCGGCATCACGCATCCCCTCACGATATCCCAGGGGACGGGAGGGATTCATTTCAGCGCGGGCCCAATGAGCATAGGCGATGCGCCGGTGCCCGAGCTGCGCTAAGAAGCGGATCGCCTGGCGGGCCCCCTGCAACGAGTCATCGCGGACGGAATGAATCCCAGGGATGTTTGCGTCCTCGTCCAAGAGAACCGTGGGCAAGCCAGAACTGGCGAGCCGTCGCAGCATTTTTTCCTCCTGATAGGAGACGCAGATCAGTCCTTGGACGCGTCTGGCATCGGAGAAGGATCGGACGGCGTCACGCCACTGCCGTGTCGTCATACGTTGGACCATCAGTTGGAAGCCGGCCGCCGCTGCCTCTTCCAAAGCTCCTTGAAGCATGAGTCCGCTGATCTCGCGATTGGCAACTTCTTCCTGGCCTTGGGCGTTCACGAATTCGGCTTGCAGATACCCTACGAGTTTTTCGCGGACAGGTTTGAGCCGGCCGAGGCGTGGAAATCGGAGGAAAGTTCCGCGATGGCGAATCTTGACAAGCAGTCCCTCACGCTCGAGCGCCTCCGCCGCTAAACGCACCGTCTCGCGGCTGACACCCAACTGTTCGGCTATCTCAACTTCCGTTGGCAGCTTCCCATCGGGGAAAAAATTGTTGGCCAGGGCCTGCCGCAGCGCCTGCTCGACCTGCGCTACCATGCTAGGTGGCCGCGGGATGCGCTTGAAGGCTGAGAGCTTGCGCTGCGCCAACCGGCGTTTTTCAGCTCTCGGCATGACTATTCCTCTGCTTTAGCGTCTATTTTACAACTTTGACATTCGTTATGTCTAACTGACATCTCCTATAACTCAGGTTCCGCGACGGTGGTACAATTCACCGTGCGATCCATCGAAAGCAGGAAATGCGTAGGGGAACGAGGATGGCAATGGGTCGCCCCTCCTCTTAGGGAGATTGACCATGGCCACGCGAAAAGTTCTGGTTCTATTGCTGCTGTTTGGCACCGCGATGGCAGGGTTATGGCACGCGACGAGTACCGGTACACATGCGGCGCCTCTAACGGCCGGTCGCGATCGCACCCTGGCCGACCTTTTTCTCAAGGAATTGGTGGATTTTGTCCCCGAGCCCACGAAACCCGTTTTTACCGGAGCGGGACCTGGGCATTGGGATGCCCGCATTCGTGAACGCGGCTGGATTTTGCGCGAGGGAGACCAGTACCGCATGTGGTACACCGGCTTCGAACACGACAGCAGTCCGCTGTTGAAACTCGGATATGCCACCAGTCCCGATGGTATTCACTGGACACGCTATGGCAAAAATCCGATTTACGACGAACATTGGGTCGAGGATATGATGGTGGTCCGACACGAGGGGACCTACTACATGTTCGCTGAAGGAAAACACGACCAGGCGCAGCTCTTGACCTCGCGGGACGGAATCCAGTGGAAACGAGTGGGACAACTCGATGTGCGTAAGAAGAACGGCGAGCCGACCGAACCTGGCCCCTACGGCACGCCTACCGCCTGGGTGGAGAACAACATCTGGTATTTGTTTTACGAACGCCGCGACCTTGGAATTTGGTTGGCCACATCTAGGAACATGAAAGTCTGGGTCAATGTCCAAGATGAGCCGGTCATCACCTTGGGACCAGGCGAATACGATAAGGAGCAAATAGCCCTCAATCAAATCATCAAGTATAACGGTCGCTATTATGCCTATTACCATGGTGCAGGAGCTCCGTTGCCTGGCACCCGAAAGCGATTGTGGTGTACCTGTGTGGCCACGTCCCAAGACCTGATCCATTGGGTGAAATACGACAAAAACCCGTTGTTCCCACTGGAGGAGAACAAGTCCAGCGGTATCCTCGTTCATGACGGGCAGCGCTTTCTACTCTATACCATGCACGATCAGGTGATTCGGCATGTGCCGCGTGAAGACAAGAAGGCCGCGACCACGGAACGAGGAGAAGGTAAACAGCCTTGCACGACGAGGCCGCTGCTGATCAGCGGTGCGGGACCGGAGATTCACCAGGCCACCATCACTGGCCCGCAGTTCCATGCACCAGAGCTGTTTCAGTGTTTTGAGGACTACCACAATCCACGACTCAAGCGGCTGCGCGACGAATATGAACTGGAGCAGGTCGTCGAGGGCGAGCCAAACGAGTTTCGCCGCATCTTGAAGCTCCGGCACTGGGTTCATAATCGCTGGAGATTCGACTTTGATCAGAACTTCAAGGGGGATGCCTTCGCCATTTTGGAAAAGGCGAAGACGGGTTGCGGTTTCAACTGCGCCCACTCCATGACCGTATTGCACGCGGTGTTGTCTTCAATGGGGTATGTCTCCCGTTATGTGTTGGGCGATCGCAATCATGAGGATCTGGGAGGCAGTCGGCATCACGGTGTCAATGAAGTCTGGTCCAACGACTATGCCAAATGGGTATTGCTTGATGCCCAGTATGATTGTCACTTTGAACAAGATGGCGTCCCTTTATCGGCGTTGGAACTGCATGAAGCGGTTCGGAAGGACGGTGGACAAGGGGTCGTGCTGGTGCGAGGCGTGGAACGACGTCAGGTGCCGATGGCTCCCAGGACGGGACCTCAGCCGCACGAGGCGACGATCTTTAGCTATTGGTGGGTGTGCTGGCCGTAGCGGCAGAACCCTTTTACCCAACCTCACTTTGCCACCCGGGATCGCTTGGTCATCTTCGATAACGACGCCTTTCGCACAACGACTTGGTATCGCCGATCTGCTGCGAATTTGAAAAAGCACTGGGCCTACGCCGCGGATGCCTTTATCCCGACAAAGGATCGAACACAAATCGAATGGACTCCCAGTGTTCCCGACTTGCGGGTCCGCCAGCTTGGGCCGGCTGAGTTGGAAGTCGCAATCCGCAGCGCCATGCCGAATTTCAAGACGTATGTGATTCGACCGAAGGGTGGTGTGACGCAATCTTGCGATGATGCACGCTTCCGTTGGAAATTGAAGCCTGGAGTCAATTCCCTGCAAGTGCAATGTCAGAATCTGTTCGGGGTCAATGGCCCGCCTGTGATCGCGGAGGTGATCTATCGGCCGTAAACCCTTTTGCCACTCGCTCCAGCGAGCGACGACTGGAGCCTCTAGGAGGTCAACAATCATGACTGACGAAAAGCAAAGGTGGCCTAGACGACCGGTCTCAGACCTTCCTCCTTCACTTCGGAGGTTAACCATCATGCCTAACAAAAAGCTGAGCATCGAAGGGTGTAGGGCACTGGTGTGGCTGCTGGCTGGGATGGTGTTCGTTGCGGCCGAAGGCCGTGGCTTGGCCCAACAGGAAGAGGGGAAGTTGCTTTTCTTCGACGCCTTTGAGTACGAAGTGAAGCGCGACGTGCGGGATCCGCGTCCCGCTTTTTTGACACAGGGGAAATGGTCAGGTGTGAAATCGATCAATAGCGTTGGTCGAGGGGCGGGCTACCTCTATACCGTCGATCGCATTCCTGGGTACGCGGGCCAATTCCCAGGGCGCAATTCCAAGCGAGTGCTCGCAATCGAGGGACGCTCCGGTACCTTCCAGACGCAAACAGATTTTTGGTTGCGTATCGGTGATCCCAACGGTCCCCCGGATCAAATTCCTGGGAACGTTTGGTTCCAGTTCTGGATTTACCTCAACTACTACGACGACCCAGAGGACAAGGAAGACCAGCTCAGCGGAATTACGGGCGGCAAGTGGTTGTATCCCAGCCCCGATGGCTTTTATCCCGCCCATCCCCGCTGGCTGTTCACCATCAACCACAGAAGCCACGTCTGGCCCAAGAGGGATGAGAAACCACACGACTACGAGGCTCCCTCGTATCACGAAATCTTCATTCAGACCGAAGGACTGGGGCCGGGAAAGCCACCCGTCCCCTTCGCCAACATCAAGAAAGCACCGGAGTATAATCGCTGGAAGATGGGACAGACGAACATCGACACCCGGATTGTGGCTAACCGCTGGTTTCTGGTGAAACTGCACTTCGACACCTCAACCACTTCTGGCCGCTACGAAGCCTGGCTCCAACCTCTGGGTGGCAAGATGGTGAAGGTAGCCGAGTATATCGATGGGGTGACGCCCGACTTCTCCTGGACGATCCCGAAGGAGCACGTCGGCGGACACAAAACAGTCAGCATGCCGACGACTCTCGGCTCGTTCACCCCCGAGCGGGCCAAGAACAACAAGGATTGCTGGATTTACCTGGACGACTTCGCCATGGCCACGTCCGAGGACACACTCCCCACATACTCGGAATCCAAATAAGGAGGGACGCCCGTGAATCATGCCTTGGTTTGTTCGGGCTTGCTCCTGTTGTTTATCAGCGCGGCTCATGGACAGGAGGCGGGTTTGGCCGCGAAGTATCCCAGCGATGTCGGCATCGGCCGCGATCCAGCCATTTTGTTCCACGACGACTTCGAGGAGGGCAAGATCGGAGCGGCCTGGGACGAGATCAGCCTACGCAAGAGCCGTCAAGCGAGGGAAGATTACGTGCCGGTCCAGGCGGAAACGGACAAAACCATTGCCCGGGGCAAGCGCTCGGCGAAGGTCCAATTGCGCAAGGATGGATACGAGGACGTGACCTTCGTGAAGTGGCTGAGGCCCGGCTATGACGAACTCTACATGAGATACTACGTCCGCTACGGCAAGGACTACGGCTATCACAGCCACGGCGGGAGTGGCTTCATGGCCGATGCCGGCAAGGGTGGCTTCAAAGGAGCAGGAAAAGCGCCGGACGGCGACAAACATTTTTGGGCGACTTTAGAGCCGATCGGCAGACCCGGACGCTGGCCGTGGGAGCCCCCCGGTGCGCTGATCTTCTACGCGTATTGGTGGAAGATGAAGCCCGACGGTCGAGGCAACTACCGGGGCAATTGGTTTCAACCTAAACCGGACCAAGTGCCTAAGCGTGAAACCTGGGTGTGCGTCGAATGGCGGGTCAAGGCCAATACAGCTGGCCGGGACGATGGCGAACTCGATTGCTGGATCGACGGCAAAAAGTGTGGCGTATTCCGCAATATCAACTGGCGTTCCACCGATGCTCTTAAGATAAATAAAGTGCACCTCTCGCTTTGGCTCGAAAGCGCAGCGTACGAGGTATTGGGCGGCGGTACTACGCGCACCGTTTGGTACGACGACGTCGTCGTGGCTACGCAATACATCGGACCTAAGAAACCCTAAACCACTTTTCCTAAAGTCTGCTTTCCAAGAAATAGGGGACCATTCATGCGCTGGGTAACAAAAGTGAGCACAACTGTAGTGCTGGCATGCTGGCTCTGCTGCCATGCACTGAACAGTCAAGCACCGCAAACGAAAACTGTGAGGACCGGGGATTGGCCACAATTTCGGGGTCCCAGCGGTCAGGGGATTAGTGACGCCCAGGGACTGCCGGTCAGCTGGAGTACCACGCAAAACCTGCGGTGGAAGACGGAGCTCCCTGGTGCAGGTTCCTCCAGCCCGATCGTCGTGGGCGAGCGCGTGTTCGTCACCTGTTACAGC
>BEIM01000198.1 GCA_002898995.1 bacterium HR36 | reverse complement strand
GCACTTCAGTGCGCCCGTTCCTCACGATTTCGACCCCTCCCAGGGCACCGTCAGCCGCGGCAACGCCGTCTGCCTGGTGTGCAATACCAGCGTCAAGGCCGACTATGCAAAAGCCGAGGCCCAGGCCGGACGCATGGGCCATCGCCTCGTGGCCGTGGTGACCACCCGCGGGCGCGGCCAGGGGCGCAACTACCGGCTGGCCACCGACGCCGACCTCGCCGCCTTCCGCAATGCCGAAGAAGCGCTGCACGCGCTGGTGCAAACGCCCTCCCCCTGGCCCTTCGACCTGCCCTGGGTGCCGGAGGAGCCATCGCCGGGTACGATCGGACAAGGACCATCTCAGCGTCCAAGCTACGGCATGACCACGTGGGGCAAATTCTTCAACCCCCGCCAGCTTCTGGCGCTGGTCACCTTCGGCAAGTGGGTGCGGGAAGCGCACCGGGAGATCCTGCGCCAGAGCGGCGACCCCGACTTCGCCAAAGCCGTGACGACGTATCTGGCGCTGGCAATTGGCAATATGCAAAACTACAGCTGTCTACTCTCTGGTTGAGACAATCGTGGCGAAACGATGTGGAATACTTTCTCGGGACATAACCTGCACATGCAGTGGTCGTATGGGGAAGCGAACTCCGTGAGTGATGCCACTGGTAGCTTGAAATCATCACTGGAGCGGATCATTGCTGTTTGTCAGCGCGAATCCCGCATCCCGCAGGCCGGCTCCGCCCATCTCGGCTCCGCTGCTGCGCTGCCCGTACCCGATAAGCACTTCGACGCCGTCGTCATTGACCCACCCTAAGCGGACAACGTGCCGTATGCCGACCTTTCGGACTTCTTCTACGTCGGCTGCGGCGCATCGTGGGCGCCCTCTACCCCGAAGCCCTCAAGACGGCGCTCGTGCCCAAGGACGAAGAGGCGGTGGTGAACCCGGCCCGCTTCGGGGGCAAAAAGCAGGGCGAGCAGATCGCCCAGGCGCACTACCAGCGGCTGATGCAGGGGTCTTTTGAAGAAATCTACCGCGTGCTCAAGCCCGAAGGCATGGCGGTGGTGATGTTCACCCATCGCTCCACCGAAGCCTGGGAGAGCCTCATCCAGAGCCTGCTGGACGCCGGGCTCTACCCCACCGCCTCCTGGCCGGTGCACACCGAGATGGAGGCCAGCACCCACCAGCGGGGCAAGGGCGCCATCCAGACGACCATCCTCATGGCCTGCCGCCGCCGACCCGAAAACGCCGGGGTCGGCTGGTATGCGCCGGTGGGGGCGGAGCTGGAGCAGGTCATCTCCGAGCGCCTGCGGGAGTTCTGGCGGGCAGATATCCGCGGAGCGGATTTCTTCATCTCCGCCATCGGCCCGGCCGTGGGCGTCTTCGGCAAGTATCGCAAGGTGATGCGCCCCGACGGGCGGGAGATCACGGTGGGCGACCTCCTGGAGGAGGCGCGGGCGATGGTCACGGCCTTCGCCCTGGAGCAGTTGGGGCTGGCGCGGCTGGACGAGCCCACGCGCTTCTACGTGCTCTACCGCTGGGCCTACGGCGGGGAGACGCTCTCCTTTGACGAGAGCAACAAGCTAGCCAAGAGCGTGGGGGCGGAACTCGACCAACTCGCGACGAAGTACCGGCTGGTGGAGCGCAAAGGGGATAAAGTGAAGGTGCCGATTTTCACCAAGCGCCTCCAGAACGAGGCGCTTTGCCGGTCGCTGCAGAAGGCGCTGGACGATGGCGGGCCTGGACAACTGCCGGAGGTGGACCAGGTGCACCTGATGCTTTACCTATGGCGCAGGGCGAAGGTGGAGACGTTTGCCGCCGTGCTGGGGCGGGTAGACGTGCCCTCGGAGGAGCATCCTGTGTGGCATACGGCGCATGCGCTGTTGGAGGTGGAGCAGGCGCAAACCGGCGGGGACGTTAACGAAGAAGCCACGGTGCTGGCGCAGCTTCTAGGCGGCAAGCGGAGCCTGTTGCGCGGGGCGGAAGCCGCCCGGGCCGCCGCCCAGCAATTGCGTCTGCTCTAGTCATGTAAGATAACTGCGATCAGTTGCGACGGCTGTAACGCAGGCTTTAGCCTGCCCACGGGCAAAAGCCTGGATTACGTAATGCTGGCTTTAGCCAGCGCTGGGATGCGGCTGGTGTACAGGCTGAAGCCTGGGTTACATAGCGGAGTGCCACATGAGCGAGGTATTCTATCGCCGTAACTTACCACACTACCATCCGCCTGGGGCCACATACTTCGTCACCTTCCGTCCGGCGGGAAGTCTGCCGCGCCAGTTTCTCGAACGCCTGCGACAGGAGTACGAGCAACAAGAGCGCTTACTGCGGCAACGTCTTCAGGGTCAACGCTTGGAGAAGGAGCGTTACAGGCTGCAGAAGAAAACCTTTGCCCGTTACGATGCGGTTCTCGACAAAGCCGCCAACGGCCCCCGCTGGCTTGCCGACTCGCGCCTGGCGAGCATTGTCGCCCGCGAAATCCACGCCCTACATCCGACATATTACGCCCTCCTGGCATATTGCATCATGAGCAACCATGTCCACTTGCTGCTCGACTTGCAGGGCATCCCTGAACCGCCGCGCCCGGCTTCAGGCCAACATTGTACGCCTTTGAGCTATGCCCTGCGTTTACTCAAGGGACGTACAGCGCGATTTTGTAACGAGATTTTAGGCCGCAGTGGACCATTTTGGACCCCGGAAAGTTACGATCATGTAGTCCGAGATAACGAAGAATTGGAGCGCATCGTCGCTTACATCAAAAACAACCCCGTCAAAGCTGGACTGGTAGAGCATGCGGACGATTGGCCCTTTACCTATTGCGCAATGTGACGCAGGCTTCAGCCTGCACCAAGACCCGTGATGCGGGCTTTAGCCTGCACTGGACGCACGGGCTGCAAGGGTCGTAACCCAGGCTTTAGCCTGCACCAAGTGCACGGGCTGAAGCCCGTGCCACAGCGAGGTGATGCAAGTAAACTCAGAAAAGGGAGGCCAAGCATGGCAGCGCAAAGCGCGAAACGGGTGTGGGAGGTGTGCGAGCCGCATTCGGATGTGTTCCAGCGGGACCCTGACCCTTCACTGTTTGCTATCAGCCTGCACCACGCGGTGCGCGGCTCGGCGGATCGGGATTATATCGATGCCGAGCGGTTCTTTTCGCGCACGTTCATGACACGGGCGCTATCGGATCTGCTCGAGCGGCTGGTTGGGCGGCTGGCGGGGCAAGGGCGTGGCGCGCCCATCCTGCGGCTGGAGACTCCCTTCGGCGGCGGCAAGACGCACACGATGGCGGCACTTTTTCATATCGCCCGCTCACCGGAGGCTTTGAGCGAGCATGAGGCGATCCGTCCTGTCCTGGAGCGGCTAAACCTGCGGGCGCTGCCTGGTGACATCCGCGTGGCGGTGCTGGACGGGCGCGGGCTGGACGTACGGGAACGTCGGACGGAAGATGGGCTGACCATCCGCAGCTTGTGGGGCGAGCTGGCGTACCAGTTGGGCGGCCGCGAGGGCTACCAAATGCTGGTCGACGCGGATGCAACTCGCACTTCCCCTGGTGGGGCGCCGCTCACCGAGCTTTTGCAACGCTAGCAACCGGTGCTCATCCTCATAGATGAGCTGCTGGAGTACCTCATCAAGGCGCGGGCAGCGAAGGTCGGCGACAGCAACCGCATGGAGCAGACGGGGACCTTCCTGGGCGAGCTCACCTTCGCCGTGAGCGCCACCCCGCAGAGCGTCCTCGTCATCGCGCTGCTGGCTTCTTCCCTGGAAGTCTCGGCGGAAAACCAGGAAGCGGCGGAGCGGCTCTTCCAGTACGCCGAGAAGGTGCTAGGGCGGATGGAGCTGGTGGAGACGCCGGTAGCCCAGGACGAGGTGTTCGGTGTGTTACGCCGCCGGCTGTTTCAAAGCTTCGGCAGCGAGCGGAACCGGAGGTGTGGATAAGGCGGGCGGTGCTATCGGCGGGTGAGGGCCTGCGCACCAACAAAAACATGCTGGTCTTCCTTGTGCCGGATACAAAACGGCTTTCCAAACTGCGGGCGGCCCTGCGATGCTGGCTCGCGCTGAAACAGGTCGAGAAAACGTCTTCGTTCGAAGAGATGGACAAGGAGGATCAAGACCAAGTCAAGGATCAGCGGAAAGACAAAGAAACGGAGGTAGAGACCCTGTTACGCCAGGCGTACCAGAACACATTACTGTCCGAGCGACGGCGGGATCACCCAAGTTTTGGTCATTAGTCCAGAGGCGATCAAAGCGAAAACGCTGGACGAGTTCGTCAGGCAAGCGTTGGAAAAGGCCGGGGTTCTGTTGGAGCGGGTAGCGCCGGATTATTTGAAGAAGACGGCGCGATTGGACGAGGCCCAAGAGGTATCCCGGTCGCAGGCGAACAATCTTTTCACTGGCGTGGTGGGGCAACCGGTGTTGAAGAACCCCAACCAGACGGTGCATCAAGCGGTCCGGGAGGGGGTGCAACAGGTCTGTTTGGCCTGCGCGTAGGCGATCGGGTTTTTGTGCGGGAGGAGGTGCCGGTAGAGGTGCTCAGGCGCAGCGACGTGGTGCTGGTCCCCGCTCAGCAGAAGGCGCCGCCAGCGCCGCCCGTGGAACGAAGGCCCCTTACACTGCGGGTGCGTACCAGTGCCAACCTGCTCTACCTCCTGCTGCAAGCCGCCAAGACGAGCTTATCCGCGTTGAACCAGGCTTCAATCCTGATAGAGGTGGCAGACCCCACGGGAGAGCTGGCTGCGATACGCGATGAAGTGGAGAAAATCTTCCGGGATTATGGATGTTCGGTGGTGTGGAAGGAAGGAAAAGGGGATGACCAGTGAAAGCAAAAGAACCAGCAGCCGCATCGCCGTGAAGGTCATTGATTTTCGGGGGAATGAGGTAGTGCGGGTGGTATCCTTGAAGGGCGGCGCCGCCCATGGGGTTTGATCCTGAACGTCGTCATCGCCGGAGCATTCGCTTGCGGGGGTATGATTACACCCAGCGGGGGGACGTATTTTGTGACGATTTGCACGCAAGGTCGGCCCTCTCTATTCGGCGAGGTGGTGGGTGGCGAAATGCAGTTGAACGACGCAGGACGCATCGCCGAACAGTGTTGGCGGGATATTCCGGCCCATTTTCCCCACGTGGAATTAGACGCGTTTGTGGTCATGCCCAACCATGTGCGTGGGATATTGCTAATCACCGGGGCACCGCATGATTCGGTAGGGGCACCGCACGATTCGGTAGGGACACGGCACAATTCGGTTGTCGGGGCAGGGCACAATTCGGTAGGGGCACCGCACGATTCGGTAGGGGCACGGCACAATTCGGTTGTCGGGGCAGGGCACAATTCGGTAGGGGCACCGCATGATTCGGTAGGGACACGGCACAATTCGGTAGGGGCACGGCGTGCCGTGCCCCTACACGATGTGCCCCCACCGAACAATGTGCCCATAAATGATGCCGTGCCCCTACAAGAACGGTTTGGCAAACCCGTCGCAGGTTCTATACCAACCATCGTGCGGTCGTTTAAATCCGCCGTTACCCACAAGGTCAACGCCCTACGGGGCACACCTGGCGCAGCTGTCTGGCAACGCAATTATTACGAACACATCATTCGCAGCGAGGAATCCCTGCAGCGGATTCGGGAATACATTTCGACCAACCCCTTACGCTGGCACCTGGATCGGGAGAATCCGAACCCGACGGGGACGGATGATTTCGATCGGTGGCTGGATGCATTGGGCAAGATCGAAGCTCAGAGAGGGAGGATGGACGATGAGCAAACTTGAAGCACTCATTCGCCAATTGCCGCCGGAATTGCAGCAAGAGGTCGCCGATTTCGTGGAATTCCTGCTGCAGAAGCGGGTCCGGAAGTCGGCAAAGCCGCTGCGCCAGGATTGGGCCGGCGCCCTGAAGGAGTACCGGGACCAATACACGGCGCTTGACCTGCAGAAAAAGGCGTTGGAGTGGCGAGGCGACTGAGCATGTATATTGTGGACACGAACGTGTGGCTGGAACGGTTCTTGGAGCAAGAAAAGGCAGAGGAGGTTCGGGACTTTCTGAACCAAATGCCCTCCGACCAATTATGCCTTACGGACTTCGCCCTTCACTCTATCGGGATCGTGTTGAGCCGGCTCGGTAAGCGGGAGGCGTTTGTTCGGTTCGTGCGGGATGCATTCGTGGACGGAGTGGTCTCGCTGGTTCGTCTGGACTTTGAGGACATGGAAGCCCTGGTTCAGATCATGGCACGAGACAATCTGGACTTTGCCGATGCCTACCAGTACAGAGCAGCCGAAAAATATGGGCTTGTGATTGTGAGTCTTGAAGGCGATTTCGACCGAACGGCACTCGGGCGCAAAACGCCGGCACAAGTGCTTCAGGAGAGGTAGCCAGGTCCATGCTCGTTGACAACCCCATCCTCAACTCGACCTTTGAGGAACCCACGCGCTACTGGGCTTACGAAGAAGGGCAGCCGGTGCTCAAGGAAGGCCGTCGGCCAGCGGGTTATTACTTGAAAGCCCGAACGCGCGGGCCGCAGAAGGGGATTCTGGAGGAGGAGTTTGTTCCGCTTGAGCTGGTCAACACCATCCGGGAACGCGTGAAGGCCTGGCGGGAGCGAGGCCATCCTGGCGCGAGGCCTATCACCCGGCAACTGCTCAACCACTGGAACAACCCTGAGCGAGAACGCAAGCTCTTCTTCTGCCA
>BEIM01000197.1 GCA_002898995.1 bacterium HR36 | reverse complement strand
CCTGGATTGGGAAGAAGCGCTGCGTACGTTCAATCGGTTGTGGGATTGGGTGGTGGCTTGCGCCCGACAGCCCGACTACCCGGCGCAAGTAAAAATGCTTGCCCAGGTACGCAAAGAATGTGTGAAACTGGCTGGTTCCGAACAGCATTTCCGCTGGGATGACGTAATCCACCGCATCCGTGCGGGCCAAGGTAAGCAGGCGGCGCAAATGACAGCGGCACTGGTGGTGCTCCGCGCTATGGAAGTAATAAACCGGTTCCTGCTGGCGACGGGCAGGATGGAGGAACTGTCGCGGCTCACGAAGGTCAGTCTGGCGTTGGCGCTGTTCCGTGCCGAAAAAGGGCAGTTTCCCGATCGGCTGGAAGCCCTGGTCCCGTGTTACCTGCCGCGTCTGGAGCCCGACCTTTTTTCGGGACAACCGCCGATCTGTCGCCGGACGCCGCGAGGTTACGTCCTCTACAGTGTGGGAGCGGATGGCCGCGACGACGGTGGCCGCACTCATTCGGACACACCTCCAGGCGACGATCTAGCGCTGGTCATGCCACCCCAGTAGCTGGCAGCCTGACGCGGCAATAATTTGTAATCGGGCAGTGCGTACAAGGCGGGGGGCGTAAGCCCCCCGTGGGTTTGGTAACGCAACTGCAACCGCGTTCGCTAACAGAACGTGGGCAGTGGGCCGGTTAGTTGCGGAATCGCACTTGCAAGCGCGTCTTGCAATACCACGGGGGGCTGACGCCGGCCCAGGGCCGCTGAAATTTACCTGGCACGCAAACTTGCATGCGCGTCTTGCAACACCACGGGGGGCTGACGCCCCCCCGCTCTTGTTGCACAGCGATCGTCTTCCGGCGAAATAGCGATATTCGCGATATACAAACGCACTTCCGCAAGGGCGGGGGGCGTAAGCCCCCCGTGGGTGTGGGGAACGCGATTGCAACCGCGTTCGCTAACAGAACGTGGGCAGTGGGCGGGTTAGTTGCGGAATCGCACTTGCATGCGCGTCTTGCAATACCACGGGGGCTGACACCACGAACCCCTGCAGTCCGCCGATAACGCCAACCGCCTTGCAAGCACGTCTTGCAATACCACGGGGGGCTGACGCCCCCGCTCTTGTTGCACAGCGATCGTCTTCCGGCGAAATAGCGATATGCACGATATACAAACGCACCTCCGCAAGAGTGGGGGGCGTTAGCCCCCCGTGGGTATGGGGAACGCAACTGCAACGGCGTTCGCTAACACAACGTGGGCAGTGGGCCAGTTAGTTGCGGAATCGCACTTGCACGCGCGTCTTCCAATACCACGGGGGGCTGACGCCCCCCGCTCTTGTGCCGGCAATCCGAGCGCTGGCGGTAAGCAGGGCGTGCTTCCCTGGGCAAAGGCGCGGTTGTGCGAACTGCTGTTCGGTTACGGGAAGCCAACGACCGTCAAGCCAGGCGGTGCAGACCAGGGCGAAGGTAAAGTATCGGCGGTGACCTGCGCGCCGCCATCCAGCACCGAGCCGGACGCCACACTCACGCCCGCTGCACCCCAGTTGTTGAGCACTTTGTCGTCGCCATTCTCCAGCTTGGCGCTGAGAAGCTGCAGCTGGCAGCGCGAGGCAAAGATGCGGTCATTTTGGTCGCCCATCAGAATGGTGGTTGTGTTGTTGGCAGTCTGGCCTAATACAGCGCTCCGCCCCAAACCGCTACCGAAGCCAAAGCGAACTAGATCAGCGCCCGCCCCGGTGCGGATGGTAGTGTTGCCGTTGACCTGCAGCGTCGGGGGAGCGGTAGCGGCGACTGCCCAATCTACCAATACCGTATCGCCGCCATCTCCTGATGCCGCAGAAGTGTCTATCAGCAGATTGCCCTGGATCAGCGAGGTGCCGGGGATAAACCGCACAAAATCGCTGCCAGCGCCCATGAGGATGGACAAATCGCTGTCGAAGACGGTGCCAGCACCCGCAATTTGCAGTTTGTCGTTGCCCAGATTGAGCGAAATCAGCGATGGGTCGTGGGCGCGAACATTGTCCAGCTGGACGAAGTCGTCGCCGAGGGTTTCACGAATGACCAGGGCCTTCTGAGTGGCGTCACCACCCATGATGACCTTGTCGTTGCCGTCGCCGGGCAAGATGAGAATGCTGCCGGCAGCAGAGACACCGAATACGCCCACGCGGTCGTCGCCGGCCTTTAGGTCTATGAACAACTGGCCAAGCACGAGCGGTGACGGAAGGTTGATGATGACCTGACTTGGCGAACTGCTGCTGACCCAGGAGGCGGGTATGGAACCAAGGGCGAGCGTTGTCGTGCCGTTGGCCGTGATGGTGATCGAACTGGCTCCGGAGCCGTTCACATCAATGTCGTTGGCCTGAGCGTCGCCGACCAGGTTGATGTTGCCGGGCCCCCAGCCGGAGATCGTTACCGTACCCGCAGGCACACAGCGGTCCTCAAGGCGTTCCATCTGCAAAGTGCGGGACATTTTGCCCATAGGTTCTCCTTAGTTTGGCTAGGCGAGTGCCGGTACACATAGAGTCAAGTTAGTGCATAATTTCCCATCGGTCAAGAAAACAAAGAACGGAACAGTCCGCAGCGACCTTTTTCCGCAAAATGCTGTTGGGGATTAGCCAGGTCGCGCCTCAAGCTGCTTACAATGTGCCTGGGGAACCGGTACCGGCGTCGCCGCCTGGCTGGGCAAGACGCAGCCGGCGAATAGCGCGGTCGGCGATATCCCGGCGGTAAAACATGCCCGCAAACTCGATGCACTTGACGGCTTCGTAGGCCCGGCGTTTGGCTTCGAGGAGGTTCTCACCGAGAGCCGTCACCGAGAGCACGCGTCCGCCATCGGTGACAACGCGCCCGTTGGAAACCTTGGTACCGCTGTGGAAAACCTTGACCTGGGGTAACTGGGCAGCGTGGTCCAAGCCGAAAATCGTACGCCCTTTCTGATACGGCCCGGGATAGCCTTCGGAAGCCAGCACCACGCATACCGCGGGGCGTTCGTCCCACTCTAACCCGCTCGCGGCAAAGCTCTCCAGCTGGTTGTCCACAATCGCTTCCAGCAAGGCGCAGAGATCGGTCTTGAGTCGCATCATGAGGGGCTGCGTTTCCGGGTCGCCGAAACGCACGTTGAACTCCAGCACCCGTGGCCCTTGCGGGGTAATCATCAGACCGGCATAAAGGACACCGCGAAACGGGCGATGCAGCCGACGCATCCCGTGCACGGCAGGTACCAGCACGACGCGCTCGATTTCCCGCATCAGCTCCGGGGTGCCGATAGGCGTGGGAGAATAGGCACCCATTCCCCCCGTGTTGGGGCCGCGATCCTCGTCAAAGGCAGGCTTATGGTCTTGAGTCGGTTCGAGCATGACAATGGTGCGGCCGCTGACCAGAGCAATCACGCTCAACTCCTGGCCATCGAGTCGTCTTTCGATGACCACACGCCGACCCGCGGCGCCAAACGCTTGCTCGACCATGATCTTCTCCACGGCAGCCAGGGCTTCCTCTTTGGTGCTGCAAACAATGGCGCCCTTGCCACCAGCCAAGCCGTCCGCCTTCACCACCACCGGATGATCGCGGCTTTCGATATACTTCCGGGCAAGATCGGGATCATCGAAGACGCGGAATTCGGCCGTGGGGATATCGAATTGTCGCATCAACTCCTTGGCGAAGACCTTGCTGGCTTCCAGCTCGGCCGCCGCTTTGCTCGGCCCGACAATCCGCAAGCCCTCTTTCTCAAAAGCATCTACGATCCCCAGGGCCAACGGCTCTTCTGGGCCCACCACCGTCAGGCCGATTCCTTCCTGTCGGGCAAAACGCACTAATCGGTCAAGCTCGTGCGCCTCGATTTCGACATTGATTCCTTCCTCGGCGGAGCCGGCATTGCCCGGCGCACAATAGACGGCTTGAACCCGCGGGGATTGCCGCAGTTTCCAGCACAGGGCATGTTCGCGGCCCCCTTTGCCCACCACCAGCACTTTCACGTTCGCATCCTCCTGATTTGACCCAACCCAGCCTACACTTATATTACGAGCAATCGAGCCGGCCACAGGCGCCAGACAAGCAGTGACGCAGGGCCTGCACACACGGGCTTGCTGACAAGATCAGGGGAGCAGTGGTCATGCATGTGCAGCGAGTGGTGGTGGCGATGCTAAGTGTCGGGTGGGTGGTCACGATAGCCCTGGCACAGCAAGCCTCAGAAACGCCGCCTTATCTCCAATTCGTGCGGGGCCTGCGGCAGCGGGGTTTTCATGATCTGGCCGAGGAGTATGCGCAACAGTTGCGCCAGCGTAAGGATGTGCCCGAGGAGATACGCGATTGGCTGACATTGGACGCGGCGGAGGCTAAGCTCGAACTGGCGCGACGTTCGGGAAGCGATGCCGAACGCCAGCATTTGCTTCAGGAGGCTCGAGCCATTTACGAGCAGTTTGTGCAAGACAAGACGAAGGCGAAAAGCCCGGCATTGGGCGAAGCGTATCGGCAACTAGCGACGTTGCTGGCTAGTGAGGGCCACGGCAAATTCACGGAGATTCGCTATTCCTCCGACAAGGCTCAGGTAGTAGCCCTTGCCAAAGAAGCGCTGGCCTTATTCGATCGCGCCGACAAGATGCTGCAGGAAGCAGGCAGCCGAATCAAAGCGCAGCTAGACGCGGCTGGCCCTGCGGAACGTCCGGTAGTCTTACGGCGCTATCTCGAAACGCTGTTGCAGCATGGACGGGCTTTACTTACCAAGTCCGATTTACAACTCCGCTACCTCAATCAGCAGGCTGAAGCCGGCAAGACGCGTGTGCAGGCTGCCGGATTGTTCAAGACCATGGCGGACTTCCGCAGCAATGACGCCTTGGGGTGGATAGGCGTGGCCTGGTATGGAATTAGCCAGGCAGGATTGGACGAGAAGGAACGCGAGACCGCTTTCAAAGCAGTGGAAACGGCGAAAGATCCGCTAGCAGCGGAGGCGAGGCGTCTGGTGGCCTATTTCCGTCTGCGCGACCGTTACCAGCCGGGCCTGGAACCTAAACTACGCCTCGCTCTGCAGAACGATATTCGGACCTGGCTCGCCACTTATGCTTCGCCCAAAAGTCCCGATTATGACAGGGTGTACAGCTCGCGCGAAGCGCAACACCTCCGCTTGATCCTGGCTATGTTGTTGCGTGAAGAAGTCGAGGCTATGGGGCCGAAAGCCCGGCAATCGGAAACCGCGCAAAAACTGGCGGGGCAAGTCCTGGCGTTGCTTGGCCCGGATTTGGAAGGTAACCCCGAATTCGCCGCCGTCGCTCGCTTCGTTAAATTCAATACGCTGCGGCTGTCGGGACGTGTTACCGCTCAGCCCATTGAGAAACTGCGAACTTTCGAGGAGCTTTACCTCCGGGCCAGTTTGGAAGCGGATGAGATCAGCGAAAAAATGCGCACCCTGGCTGATCCGAAACTCCCCACCGAACAAAAGCAGAAGGTGCAGGCTGAGATTCGCGAGCATTACGCCTGGCTCCTGACCGCCAGTCGCCGGGCTTTACGCCTGGGCGGCACAAACATAGCGCCGCGAGACCGGGAGAATCTGGCGCAGTTTATCGTCAGCGCCTACTACGCGCAAGGCGATTTGTATCGGGCAGCGGTTTTGCTGGAATCACTGGCGCTCGATCCGAGCAGCACGCCGGACCTGGCCCGTAAAGCCGCGGTCGGGGCCATGACCATCTATCGCGACTCGTTCGATCGCAATCGGGACAAACCCGATTGGGCCGCCGCCGATCTCCATCGTTTCCGCCGTATCGCCGAGTGGGTGGTCAAAAACTGGCCCAAGGAACCTGAAGCGGACGAGGCCCGCTATTGGCTCGGCTTCTTGTATCTGGGCGCAGGGCGATTTCGTGAAGCCACTGCTCAGTGGGAAGCCGTCTCTCCTTCCTCTCCCCACTATGCCCAGGCTTGCGCCGAGGCGGGCGAGTTATACTTCAAGCTGCACGTCACCGAAATGCGGCAGGAAAGCAAACCGCTGAGCACCCCCTCGCCAGACCTCGACAAAGCGTTGAAACTGCTGCAAACGAGCGTGGCCACTTTCGACAAACAAAAACCCGCCCCCGACAGTCCCGCCGGCGTGCGCTACATCCAGGCCGCGCTATTCTTGGCCGAAGCTTATGCCCTGCTTAATAAGCCCGAGGAAGCTCTCAAGCACGTCGCGCCGTTTATCAACGCCGCCGTTAAGAACGAATTGCCCGCTTCGCTCCCCCAGGGTTCGGCTGGGCGGATCATCACCCTGGCTCTGCGGGCGCAGGTGCAACTCAAACGTATGGACGAAGCGCGCAAACTCTTGCAGGAGCTTTACCGTGTGGGCGCCCAGCAAGAACTAGGCCAGGGAGTTCTGCCCATCCTGCGGGAAATGGGCGGCCAGCTTCATGAGCAGATCCGTCGCCTCGAACGCCAAGGACCCGCTGCGCAAAAGGAGTTGGAACAGACCAAACGCAGCTTCCAAACTTTCCTCGATGATATTAGCAAAGACCCTAAGCTCCCCAGCGAATTTCGGGTGTGGATCATTACCAGTTACCAGAGTATTGGCGACTTTGAGTCAGCGGCCAAGTTGGCCACCGCACTGCGTGAAGAAACCGCCAAGACGATTCAAGCTGGCCCACCTGCTGCTGAGGGAGCCGACGCTGAACAAAAGAAAAAAGCGTTTGACGAAGCCCAGCGGTTGTTCCCCCAGGTACTGTACCTCGAAATAGATAACCTGCGGCAACATGCTCGCCGTGTC
>BEIM01000196.1 GCA_002898995.1 bacterium HR36 | reverse complement strand
ACCTCGGGTAGGCCGTACACCGCGTGCCGCAAATGCTCGGCGTCCTGATGCGGCTCGCGGTACCATTCCTCATACACTGCAGGATCCCGCAGGCGATAGTCGGCACTGAGGTCAATCACGCGAAGGCCAGCCTGCAACAATTCGGGCACTACCTCCATGCTCACGCCATGTGGTAAACAGGTAAAGGCGCAGCGAACGCCGCGGCTAACAAGGGCGGTAACGTTGAGCGGTTCGCAGCGAAGCGCCAGCCGACCCATCAGAATCGGATGCAATTCCGCCACCCACGGCGTGCCTTCCTGCCGCGAAACCACGGCGGCAATCTCCGCGTAAGGATGCCGCAATAATATCAGCAGCAACTCTCGTGCGGTGTAGCCCGAAGCTCCGAGGATGGCGACACGGATTTTTTCGCTCATAAGCGCACTTCGCTGACCAGGGGCCAGTGAGCTGACCCCCCAATCTTGACATTGCGTAAAAGAGTGTGCGTTATTATAGCCGCCACAGCCGCGGAGTATGCTGCTCCGCAAAGCCAAAAGGATGAATTAGCGCTTGGCCAGGCATGTGTCACGACCTGGTGGCGCCTCAGGGTCTCGATCCTTCCGTGCTGGCCAATTGGCAACGGCAGCGCGTGCCCACTCCACAGTCGCCAAGAGCGGAAACGCTATTGACGGGGAGAGCTTTGGCCACTATGTAGCGGCGCTCCGCGAAAAACCAGTGCCCCTTGCAGAGCCATCCGCAACTGGGATAGCAGTAGGATTCGCGCGGACACTCACGCTGCGACATCCAGCCGGGAGACGGGGAACCGGCTGGGGTGCGATGGCGGGAAGGAGGAATTTTCAGTGAACAGGGGTCAGTGGTTGGCCTGGCTGGCCAGTGCAACGGTGACCATAGGTATAGTCGGGGTGCTGACGGGACAACAAGCCGACACGGTTGTGCAAACCAGCGCCACACATGCCCGTCCAGCGAATGCCTTGCAGGAGGCCATTAACCTTTACCGCAAAGGGGAGTACGATGAGGCGGCTCGGTATTTCGATCTCGCCGAACAGGGCCGCCAACAACTCAGTCCGGCGGATCAGAAGCGTCTGGACGAATATCGCGCCCGCAACGCCGTGGACCGCGCGGGACGCCAACAGACGGTACAACAGCTTCAGGCAGTGCAGGAAGCCGTCAAAAACGGACAGTGGCCTGAGGCCGAAAATCTTCTGAAACAGCTCCGCTCCAGCAAGTATCTCAAGCCGGAAGAGCAGCAATTGGTGAATCAACTCAGCGATCAGGTGAGCCGACGGCAAGGTCGGCGCTGGTCACTGTTCAGCCGTTCGGAACACAGTTCCTCGCGGCCCGATGCCGAAGCGCTCTTGGCACAGGGACGCGAAGCTTTGAAGAATAACGAGTTAGACCGCGCCGAGACGTTGGCTCGCCAGGCGAAAGAAGCGGGTTACTCGGCGATTTTCCCCTGGAGCGATTCCCCCGAGAAATTACTCCGCGACGTTCAGCTAGCGCGTGCCCGGCAGCAAGCCGCCAACTCCACACCACCGGCCCTCGATCCGGACAAAATCCTGACGCAAGCGCGTGAAGCCTTGCGTGCAGGAGATCTTGACCGCGCCGAGCAGCTCGCCCAGCAAGCCAAGCAAGCGGGATACTCGTCCTGGTGGCCGTGGAGCGACTCGCCGGATAAGGTCTTGCGCGACGTGCAGCAAGCCCGGCAAGCGCAGCGCCAGGCAACACCCCAACAACTGAAGTTGCAACAAGGCCGCCGGCTTCTCGCGGAAGCCCAGCAAGCCCTCCAGGCCAACGACCTGAATAAAGCCCGCCAGCTCGTGAGCCAGGCAGAGCAATTGCAAGTTGCTTGGCCACCTTACGAACCGCTTACCCCCGAAAAACTCCGCCAGGCCATCGCTGCTGCAGAACCAGCGCCAACGTCCGACCGAATCGCCGCCAAGCCGTCCGCTGTGTCAGGTCCCACGCCCGATGCCGAACCCATCACCCGCCAAAATGCCCGCGACAAACTGCGCCACGCGCGCCAACTCTTTCAGGCTGGTCGGCTCGAGGAAGCCGAAGCCTTGGCCCGGCGCATTCGCATCCTGCCTGATTGCCGATGGGGGCTTTTCGAGGATACCCCCGACAAGTTGCTCAGCGACATCTACAAAGCTCGGGAGCAAAGCAATCAGAAACAGGCCGACGCCCTGTTAGCCCAGGCGCGACAAAAACTCGAACAGGGCCAACTCAATGAGGCAGAAAAGCTGGCCTATCAGGCCAAGGCCTTGCGACCGCGCTATTCGTTGTGGCATGTCGGTGACCATCCGGACCGGTTGCTGGCCGAGATTCGGGTGCGGCGGCAGCAGGCCCAGAAACCCCGCCTGACGGACACGCCCCCGCCAACGCATGCGGACAATGCCCCGCCGCGGGAGTTTTCGCCAGCCAAACAGCAAGCACAACTCCTGATCGCTCAGGCTCGCGCTGCTTTGAACGCTGGGCAGTTAGTCCAGGCTTTGCAATTGGCCCGGCAAGCCCGGCAATACCCTGTCGCCTGGAGCGCGGACGAGGATTCCCCCGACAAGATCGAAAAGGCCGTTCAGGCGTTGCTCGATCAGCAGCGCGACCGTGATCAGCCAGAAAAAGCCGGCGAACTGCGGAAGCAGGCTTTGCTCCTGTTGGCCGATGCTCGGGAGCATCAGCGGCAGGGACACGTGCTGCTCGCGCTTCGCCAGGCTCGGCAGGCGCAGAAGCTTCGAGCGCCCTTCCACCCGGCAGACGAAACTCCCGAACAACTCATATTCGAACTGCAACGCCAAGCGCAGTCGCACATCGAAACGTTCAGCCGCGCGGCCAACACCTGGCGGCAAATGGGGCGCTTCGAGGAAGCTGAGCAATGCCTCCGCTATGTCCGCAACTTGCAGGTGGAACTCCACGCCGATACCTTGGCCACGGATCAGCAACTCGCCGAACTGCAGCGCCTCCGACAGGGTCAGGCCACTGCTCCCGCCGAACCACAGGATCAAGGCCGGCGTTTACTCGACCAGGCCCGTCAAGAGCTCCGCAGCGGAGAGTTGCTCCGTGCCCAACAACTCGCCCGGCAAGTCTATGAGCAGCATTATCATCTCCGCCTGGAAGCCAGCCAGCTCCTCGCCGAGATCGACGAAGCGCAGTATCGCCAGTCCGTGCGCGAGGCTAATCGCTTTTACGAACTGGGTGTGCGGGCATACAGTCGCGGCGAATATGCCCAGGCCGCCGCTTACCTGCAGAGCATTAACCCACGCCTGCTCGATGAACGCAAACGTGCGCATGTCCAGGAGATCCTCACCAGCAAGGAAATGCAGCCACACGCGCTCATCCAGGCGGGGCAATTACCGCCTACTCCCGAACCCCATTCTCCTGGCCCAGCTTCACCGGAGCTAACCAAACCGCAAAATCCTGCCTCCGCCAAAGCGGATAGTCTTCTCGACAAAGTCCAGCAGCAACGTGAGGTCGAATTGCAGCGGTTGCGCCGGCTCAAATTGGACGCCGAGCGCCAGGCCAACCAGTTGGCGCAAAACCGCGAGCTGGATAGGGCCATCGAGGTATTGCGTCAGGCGGCGCACGAGTTGCAGCAATCCAACCTCCAGAGCGAGGCCGTCCAGGCCATGCAGCGCCAACTGCAGCAGCGCATCCGTATGTTTGAGTCCAGCCGCGAACAACTCGCCTACGAACGCCTCCGTCAGGATTCGTTACGCGGCTCCAGCCCGCGGCAGCGCGAGATCCTCGCCGACATCAACCGCAAAGAGCAAGTAGCCCAGCTTATGCAGCAATATGCCCAATATCTGAAAGAGGCCAAGTATAGGGAAGCAGAGGTAGTCGCGCTGAAGGCCAAGGAACTCGATCCCGATAACCCCGCTACGGAAGCCGCCTTATTCCGCGCCCGGACCATGCGGGCCCTGAGCGACGAAGAACGCATCAAACTGCAAAAGGAACGCGGCTTTGAACTGGCCATGCAATCGGTGAACGAAGCCTCTGCCGCTCCCGAGTCCGATTTGCAGTATCCCAAGGACTGGTCGGAGCGGAGCAGACGCCGCAGCAAGACCATCGAACCGCTGCGCCCCGAAACACCCGAAGACCGCGAACTCTATCAACGCTTGCAGCAGCCCGTTTCTATTGACTTCCGCGACAAACCACTGGGCGAAGTGCTGGACCATCTCCGCTCGATGTACGGGATCAACATCGTGCCCGACGAGCCAGCGTTGCAGGCCGCCGGCATCTCCCTCAACCAGCCTGTCACGATCCGATTGGACAATCGTCCCTTGCGCACGTGTTTGAACCTCATGCTGCAAAATGCTCGCCTGACCTGGGTCATTCGCGATGGTGTGTACATTGTCACCACGGAAGAAGGAAAACGCGGCAAGCTGGTGCAGAAAGTGTATCCAGTGGCCGATTTGATCCTCCCAGTGCAGGATTTCGGCACGGTAGGCGGTAGTCAAGCGAGTGTTCTCAGCGTGATCGCCCAGAATATGAACCAGCAAGCCGGTAGCATGACCGCTCCCTGGACGCTGCCGGGCGGCACGCCTGTCAGCCAGCAAAGCATGGCGAGTAGCCCCGGACAGCCACAGGTGCGTGTCGAGCCGCCCAGGTCCCCCAGCCTCGAACAAACCCTTATCCGCCTTATCCATGAGACCATCGAGCCGAAAAGTTGGGATGTTGCTGGTGGACCAGGCCACATTGACTATTACCCGCTGGGCATGCAGCTGGTCGTCAGCGCCGATCCCGAAATCCAGGAACAGGTCGAGCAGTTGCTCCGCCGACTTCGCGAACTCCAGGAATTGCAAGTCACCGTCGAGGTTCGCTTCATTACTCTCAGCGAAGCCTTCTTTGAGCGGATCGGCGTGGATTTTCAGTTCCAGATTGATGATGACCAGACCCGATTTGACCGCATGGTGGTGGCGCAGTCGTTTGCCCCCGCCGGCATGATCAACGAACCGGATCATCTCGACAAGGTAGTGGTGGGCCTGGCTCCTGGTGGGGCATTCAGCCCCGATCTCGACATCCCCTTCCGCAATTCCTCCTTCGCCCGGGGTATCCCACCGTTCGGCAATTTCCCCAATGCTATCGGTAACAACGGCGGCTTGGACTTCGGCTTTGCCTACCTTAGCGACATCGAAGTCTTCCTCTTCATGGAGGCGGCCCAGGGCGATACACGCACCAACGTCATGCAGGCTCCGAAAATCACGCTGTTCAGTGGCCAGACCGCTTCCCTCACCGTCCAAGATTTCCAGTTCCTAGTCACGGGCGCCACTCCCATCATTGGGCCCTTTGGACAAGTCACCGTAGTCCCCCAGGTCACTCCCTTCTCCTCCGGCTTGCAACTGTTCTTGCAAGCTGTGGTACATTCCGACCGCCGCTACGTACGGTTGAGCCTTGCCCCCACCTTCACCGCTTTGTCGCAGAATATTCCAGTCTTTCCGGTTCCCATCACTATCCCCGTGGTCAACCCCGATGGTTCGCTGTCCCAAGTAGAAATTACCATGTTCATCCAATTGCCGATTACCTCGATACTCTCCGTGCAGACAACCGTCATGGTACCGGATGGCGGAACCGTGCTCATGGGCGGATTCAAAACACTTTCCGAAGGACGAACCGAATTTGGGCCCCCGATCCTCAGCAAAATCCCCTACCTCAACCGCTTGTTTACCAACGTCGGTTACGGTCGCGAGGCGCGCTCCCTGATGATCATGATCACGCCGCGAATCATCATCCCCGAGGAAGAAGAGCAACTCCTTGGCCAGCAACTGGCGCCATAGCGCCTGGCTGAGGGAGTCCATCTCGCGCATGCACAGCGTGGTCAGGATCGTGGAGCGCTTTCTGGCAATCCGATGGCGGCTGACGGCGCCGTTCGCGACCGACCAAATCTCGCTAGACCCGACTGACATTTGCCACCAAGCGCATTCGCACTGGGGGCGGTGATTAGCGTCTGCGGCGCTCACATGAGTCAACAGTCAACGTAGGTTTGCCGCGCTTCCACGCGCACCATAACTTGCGCCCGGAAAGCTACTGATGCGGCGGGGCATGAACGCGCGTTCGATCCGCATGTGGCAGATTTCAGAAGAATGCTCGAAGAGGGCAATCTTTATCTGGGGCGCGTTCTACATCAGGCTTGGCTGCAAGCCAATGAAACGGGGAATGCCAATTGCAGCCGCGACGTTGGTCGAAGCGGAGGCAGAACAAGAAGAAGTTTTCTCGCCGACCGGCCTTTTTGTTCTTGGATACGGGAAGAATAAACAGGCATGATTCTGTTCTTGGGTTGGATCATCAGCCAGCCGCTGGACGGGGTAATTGAACTAAAGACTACGCGGCGGCGAAGAGCACCTTCGGTAACAACTTGAGCCACCCACTGCGACGACACATGCGAGCTGGTCAAGGTCAGGTCGTTTGGCTGGAGACTGCGCAGGATGGGCACAGCAACGCATCGGCTTATCGGTGTTGCCGGGCATTATGGCTTTTTCAAGTGAAGAGTACCGACTCAAACCACTCAGCCGATACGCTCTCGCGACTCAAGTCGCCAGATGATTCGGCTTCAAGGCAAAGCGCGACCGACACGGTCTCAGGTCTTGCTTTTCTTCGCCTTGGCCGAGCGGAACTCTTCCAAACTCAAAGAGCCATCGCCGTTCTTATCCAGTTTGGTGAAGCGCTTGTCCACAGCGGCTGGCTTTTCTTTCAGCTTCGGGTTGTATTCGACAATCTTGCGGAATTCCTCCAG
>BEIM01000195.1 GCA_002898995.1 bacterium HR36 | reverse complement strand
GGGCGACAGCTCTGGCACGATTGGCAGGCGTATCTTCCAACCCAGGGTATTCAGAGCCAGAGTGCTCAAAAAAGGCACCGCGGCCAGAAGCAGCTTATGCGACACCGTAGCGACGGGGAAATGCTTGATCGGGTTAATTTGCGGCTCAATGAGCAGGTACACCGTAAAACGGAGCACGTAGGCGATCCAGGCCCACAACAGTGTAGCCAGCGCTTTCCAGAGCAACCGCCAACGGGATTCGCCGCCCCGATAGCGCAACCATTCATCTATACGGTATTGCAAGAGCTCGACATAATGCAGCAAGCGCTGGAACAGGGCGACGATCCAACTAAGGCCCATCGTGATCCATTCCAGGCTGAGATAGCGGAAAGTGCGCGCGAGGAAATCGGTGACAGTGGCCAGGAGGATGTGCCCTTCGCGTGTCAGGGTCACTCCCAGGGTAGCCAGGGCCGAAAACCCCACCAGCAGATGCAACCAAGGAAATCGCAAGCCGCTCCAACTACAAAACTCGTAAATGGTCGCCGCGATCAGGATCGGTAGCACAACGTGTCGCCGAAGGATTAGCATAGGTGCGGAGCGCCAGACACGCCATAGTGGAGGCCAATGGAGCAAGCGTTGGGGCAATTCCCACAATACGAAACGCAGTCCTGCAAACACCCCGCGAAGGTAGCGCACCACGGCCCGCCGAAATCCGACAGAATTAATCACCGCCGCCAGAAAGAGCCCCATGGTCAAGATCTGGAAACGCCCAGTGAGGTGAAAATCCACACCAAGCAGGTGACCCACTGGGTGCACCAGAACGTGGTCGAGCCCCGCCAGGAGAATGTAGGCACCACCGAAAGGCAAAATCAAAAACAGGCTGATGCATCGGCCGATCCAGGTGCCGAAAAACAACGAACTCAATCGCTGGAACCAGCGCAAATAGACCTCGCCCCGCCGATAGACGCCGTCTAATTCCAGGGCGAAACGCTTATCACTAGCCAATAACGCATCGCCCCACCACCATTCGCGGAGACCACGCAGATCCGAGAGTTTCAGCTGGTTGCGGGAGATGGCATCACGGAGTTGCCCGAGGTTCAGGTGCCCGGTCTCGACGATCCGATCAGCTAATTCCTGCACGAGCCGTTCTTGCTCGATTGTTGCGGCGAACTGCTCGGGCCGCAAACTCGCCTCCTCCAGCACACGCCGCAGGATCGGCACCACCCGTTCGCGTAGGAGCGCCTCCTGGGCATGAATAGCCTGCGCCAACATCATCGCCAGTCGGTTGCGCGCGTTGTCATCGAGCCTGCAAAAGGGTAGCCGGCCGTGAGCTAGGCGCAAACGCCGCAGCACCAGGAATTGTTGGAGCAAAGGTTGTTCCCGCCGCCACGCCAACGTGCCCAGCGTTCGCAACCAGCCCGCCACATCCACTACGTACACACCGCGGCGTGCATCCTCGCTGGCCCGCTGCAAGTCGTAAAGGAGACGGGCTTCGTGCGAAAAGAAGCCTTGGTGGGCGGCTGCCGGGATGAGCGGCCACAGCGCAGCCAGCCAGCTGTCTGATTCCGCCAACTCGGCTTCGTGAGTTGCCTCGGTCGGTGGAAAAAGATGGGCCAAGCGCTGCGCCAGCTCCCCTGCAAACTGCCTTGCTTGCCATTGCCACCACTCCCGCAGAGGCCCGTTGCATTGGTTGGCGCGGCGCCAAGACCATCGAGCCGCCCGTACCACATTGCCGCGGAGCGCTGTCGCTTCGATTGCCTGCCACTCATCACTATCGCGAAGCGAAGCTAACTCTGGGACCACTTCGGGCGGCAGGTCTGGCCAAGCCTGCGGGTCATCGGCGGGCGAAGACGGCTCCAAGACGGGCGCTTCGGTCGTCATGCTAACGGCAGCGGCAACGTTCTGAAGCGGGGCAGCCAGGTTTCCCTGGGCTTCGCCTGCCGTAGGTTCGGTATGGAGTAGCTGCGCCTGCTGCAACCGTCGTCGTAGCTCGGCGATGTCCAGGTCCTGCGATAATACCCTTTCGATCCGTTCGGCCTCCCGTGCCAGCCCAGGAAACCACACGGGCAGCAGGTAAGGACATATCAAGCTCAACTCCAACCAGCGAGCAGCGAACTCCTGATAGACGGCAGATGGAGTATCCTGATGGCGCGGCAACCAATGGTCTTGTTCGGCCACTGCACGGATTTCCTCCCATTCTGCTGCGCCCAACTGTTCGATGCGTGTCAGTACCCAGTGCGCTTGTTGATGGGCGGGCACCTGTCGCCAGTGGTAGTGCGTCCAACCATGCACCAATCGTCGGCTCAAAACGACCTGGATGTGACCATCGTCGGCGGCGTGATCCGGCCAAGCGATCAAAAGCACCTGCGTAGGCAACTCGGCCGCCCGCCCCACCCCTAACTCTTCTTCGGTGGCCAAGTCAAGCAATCGGTCCTGATCGAGAACACACGCTTCTTCATGGGGAACGCGCCAGGCCAACGCTGACACCTCCTGGGAAACGCGGGCAATCCGCCGCAACAGCTTCGCATCCACGAGCAACACCGCGCTTTCGACGGCCCGAAGGCGTTTCAGCCAATGCGCCCTACCAGCAAGTTGGTTGCTGGACAGCTTGGGGTGGAGACGAGGAGGAGACATGATTTACTCGCAGGTCGGGTTTGTGCGATCAAGACGCTTGGATGCGGAAAGCACTGTGATTGGCGTTCGCGCCACGGCAATCAGCTCAATACCCGCGCCAGGAATTGTTGTACGCGCAGGGTCTTAGGATGTTCCAGGACCTCTGCGGGCGGTCCATGCTCGAGGATTCGGCCTTCAGTTAAGATACAGACGCGGTCTGCGACACGGCGGGCGAAGCCCACCTCGTGCGTGACCACAATCAAAGTCAACCCTTCGCGTTTGAGATCGGCCAGCACTTCCAACACTTCCCATTTCAATTCGGGATCTAAAGCACTGGTGATCTCATCACACAGGAGGCCTTTCGGCTCCATAGCCAGTGCGCGGGCAATGGCCACCCGCTGTTTTTCCCCGCCGGAAAGTTGGCTGGGAAAGGCGTCGGCCCGGTGTGCCAAACCCACACGACTCAGCAATTGTAAGGCGCGTTCCCGTGCTTGCGCGTGCGTAAGACCGAGCACCAATCGAGGTCCCAAGGCGACGTTATCAACCGCCCGCAAATGCGGAAAAAGCGCGAAATCCTGGAAAACCATTCCCAATTGTCGCCGCACTTGAATAGCTAGGTCGCGCGGCACTTTGCCGGCACCCAAGACAATCTCGCCGACTCGCACCCGGCCGGCATCGAACGGCGTCAGCGCATTGAGGCACCGAAGCAAGGTGGATTTACCGCTGCCGCTGGGCCCCAGTATGGCTAAAGTCTCTCCCTGATCGACGTGCAAATCTATGCCATCCAGCACTACGCGTGTGCCAAAACGCTTTACTAGCCCGCGCGTTTCAATCTCGAACATGCCCTGGTTTTCCCTTGCCTCCAGCACCGCCAGCGTTTTGCCCAGTCCAAGCACAAAGTCTCTGGATCGCCGCCGTTGGGATTCCCGCCCTTTAAGCTCCTGGAAGAGAATGTCTTCGGTGGAGCCAAGCTTCAATGTCGCCCCTCGCCTAATTGGCCGCCGTGCCAGCATTCTTCCAGGCGCCGCGATATGTATCCCAGAGGCACGGCCATTAGGAGATAGAGCAGGGCGGTTACCACGCCAATCTCCACCAAAGCGCGATAGTCCGCCCCGGAAGTCGAAAGGATTTGATACTGCTTGCTCAGCTCGACGACGGTAATCGTGCCCGCTAAGCTGGTGTCTTTGAAGAGGGCGACGAAATCGGTGGTCGAAGGCGGCAGGATAATTCGCACGGCTTGCGGTAAGATGACGTAGCGGAAGGTTTGTGTCGGAGTCAGACCCAGGCTGGCCGCTGCTTCCCACTGATGGCGCGGAATCGCCATAATTGCCGCACGGTAAATTTCCGCTTCGTAGGCCGCATAGTTCAGTCCCAACCCAATAACTGCTGTTACAAATGGCGACCACCGCAAGGGGACTTCCCATTGCACCACTTGTCCGATAGCCGGCAATCCGAAGTACAGAAAATAAAGCAGCAGCAAGACAGGCACACCACGGAAAAATTCCACATAAGCCAGGGCCAGCAGCTGCACGGGATAAGGAGCGTACAATCGGCACACGGCCACGACCAGACCTACCAGCACGGCCACAGCCATGCTCAGTACGGTCAACTCTACCGTGACCCAGGCAGCCCGTGCCAGGAGCGGGAAGTAGCTAGCAAACGACCAGCCTCTCAATTCTTGCGGTTGCGAGGGTGCGGCAGAAAGTTCCAGGCCAAATTGGTTGGGGGGATACAGTTCCTCCTGGCTGACGTTCCAGAGACCCCACTTTTCGTAAATCCGCCGCAATTCCCCGCTGAGCAAGAGCCGCTCCAGAGCTGCATCGAATTGCCGAGCTAGCTCTTCGTCTTCTTTCCGAAAGGCAATCGCGTAGTAACCGCGACCGCTAACCAGGGGCTCGACCAGTTTCAAGCCAGGTTTGTCGCGAGTGTGATAAAGCACAATCGGGACGTCCAGGAGCACCGCATCCAACCGGTTAACGGCCAGGTCTTCAAACGGCGTGACCTGGCTGTCGTAAAGATAGGTCGGCAACCCCAGCCGTTCCAGGAGGCGCGAGGCCGCCGTGTTTTCCAGAGTGCCTACCCGGGCACGCCGCTTCACACAAGCGCCCAGCGAGCCGATTTCTCCTTCCCCTTCACGCACCACGAGTTGCAGCTTGAATACATAATAAGGCCGGCTGAAACGCACGCGTTTTTGTCGGTCGGAGGTGATTTCCAGACCGTTCATGGCGAAATCTATATCGCCCCGCTCCAAACCCTCGATGAGTTTCTTGAAGTCGTATTGCTTGTGCACAATGCGTCGCCCGAGTTCGCGCTCCAGGGCCTGAACAATTTCGACTTCAAACCCGAGCAACTCGTCTGGCCTTTGCGGATCGTTGAAGATGTACGGAGCACCACCTTCAGCATCAGCTCCCCAGCGTAGCGGAGGTAATGGCTGAGCGCTGCCAGGAGTCGGCACCTCCTCTCCCTGGCCGAACATCGAACCCGTCCACGCGAATACTAACAGCGCGGCCAACCCCAGCCTGTGCCGAAAATAAGCTCTTTCACTCGAGACCCCATCCTCCCCAGGATGCATGTTGGCTCCGCTAACGCTCTCCTTGTTCGATTCGCTGCCTGATTCGCTCAATCGCCCGCCGCAGTTCGGAATCGGCCTGGTACCACTGTTCTTGCAGATACGGTATAGCCAGCGGACCTAGAATCAGCAAATCACGCTCCGCCATGCGGCGGACGACCGGATCCGAATCTAGCAATTTGGTCGCCTGGCAAATCGGACGAATTCCCGCTTTCAATTGTACGTCCTCGCGAACTTCTAAGAGCTGACCCGCAGGCGAGAACGTGATTTCCGCTGCCAGGAAGCCTTCGTTCCCCGCCTTCGGCACCACCTCGATCCTGCCGCTGGCCAGAATACCCTGCTCGCTCTTTTTTACGGTAACGGATTCGCGAACCAGGCGAAATTGATAAAACCCATCTTGCCGCAATTCGCTTGCCAATATCAGCCAGGCACACAGTGCGGTGCTGGTGGCCTTTTCCGTGTCAGCCCGTACATGCCTCTGAAACCAGTCGCGTAGTTGTGCTGGCTGGTGGATAATCTCGACGCTGCCTTGCGGACTGACGAGGCACAGATTATTGCTGCCCAATCCCTTCGGGGGAATGCGGGCTACAGGGAATTGAGGATACCGCAATACAAACACATGCCAGCCGGGCAACGCCCCCTTCACATCCGCGTGCTCGAGATACTGAAGTGGTGGCTGTACCACACCTATCTTCTTGAGAGTCGCCTGTACTAATTCCCGTGCCTGTGGCGCACTGATTGGCTTACTATCCGAAATGCTAGCACTGACTGCTGCTAATCCCAGCCACACCAGCCACACGACATGTCCTCCTATCGCCTATGCACTCCGACGTCATACTATGGCGCCATGCCCAGTCGGGCAGGTGCCTGGGCAACGTTGCTGGCACAGCCCGTGGGCGAGACCGTTTCTAAGCTGGATTTGCCTACCGCGCAAAAATTCAGCAAACGGCTGGCAGCCAAAAACCGCGCGCTAGGGCTAGCGCGACGCCAGTGTTCTGTCCCTTAGCTACGAGTGACAAGCTCTGCTTTGCGCAATTCGATGTGCAGGGGATAGCCTTCGAGCTTGACGTCCGCGCGTGCGGCAGTGTCGCCGAGCGGCTGGTAGGCCCATTGCACGGTGAGGGTTTCGCCGGCGATGTAATCCCGGTGGGCCTGTAACGCCGCTCGCAACTCCCGTGCCTCCGCGTGCAAGTACAGGACGATGCGATCTTCCAGCTCGAGATTGGCTTGCTTACGCAAGTTTTGCACATGGCGCACGATATCGCGAGCTAGACCTTCCAGTTTCAAGGCCGGGTCTATGCGCGTGTCGAGCAGCACCAGGATACCTTTTTCCTCGACGGCGACCCAGCCCGTCGGGGCCTGAAGTGCGATCTGCAATTCCGAGGAGAGCAGCGTTATAGAATTGTCGCCCACACGAATGGTAACGGCCTGACCCTGGCGCACTGCCTGGGCCCAGCGTTCATGCTGCACGGCATCAGCGGTGGCGAGAGTCTGCTGCAACGCAGGGAATTGAGCACCCAATCGCGGCCCGAGTTGTTTTGCGTCCGCCTCAACACGGTAGCTGACCAAAGATTGGTGCGGCTCGACCCAGGTAAGCTGCTT